>VGDN01000050.1 GCA_016869695.1 Alphaproteobacteria bacterium | reverse complement strand
CTGCGTCTCTTTGATGTTGATGGCGGCAGGATTTTGATCGACGGACAAGACATCTCGCAAGTCACGCTTGACTCGCTACATCGTGCCATCGGCATAATCCCCCAAGATCCCTCTCTCTTTCATCGTTCTCTTTTTGAAAATATCGCTTACGGCGCGACCAACGCTGCGCATAGCGCCACTAAGCAAGAGGCGATCGAAGCGGCGAAAAAAGCACATGCTCACAAATTCATAGAAAAACTGCCGCAAGGCTACAACTCACTAGTCGGCGAACGCGGCATCAAGCTCTCCGGCGGCCAACGTCAGCGCATCTCCATCGCTCGCGCCTTCCTCAAAAATGCCCCGATCTTGATCTTGGATGAAGCAACAAGTCAGCTCGATTCGGTGACAGAAAATCTCATCCAGGAAAGCTTAAAAAATCTGATGAAAAACAAGACGACTCTAGTCGTCGCCCACCGCCTCTCCACACTGGAGATGATGGATCGCATCTTGGTTTTCGACCGCGGTAAGATCGTTGAGGACGGAACTCATGACGAACTTTTAGAACTAAACGGGATGTATAAGCGCCTTTGGAGCGCGCAGGTCGGCGGCGTCTTGACTTATCAGGTTGAGGCCGTGAAAGCAGTGCCGTTGTTCATGGTAAAAAACTAATTTTTAAACGAGCCCTTGAGCTGCAAGGCTTTTCAGACTACAAAAGTTGCCTGGGGGCAACTTTTCAAATATCACTTCACTTAAACTTGTCATCTTGAGAGAAGGGAAGGATCTCGTATAGCGCACACAAAAAGAGATCCCTCACTTCGCCCAGGAAGACAAAACCCTAAATCCAAATCAAAATCGAATGACTAAACTCACTCAAGCTTTCATCTTTGCTGCCGGGCGCGGAGATCGCATGCGGCCTCTTACTGACTCGATTCCTAAGCCTCTAGTTAAGATCAAAGGTAAGGCGATTTTGGATTATGCGATCGAGAAGTTGGATCAGGTTGCAAGCATCAAAAAAATCATCGTGAACGGGTTTTATCTCGCGGAACAGATCGAGACGCACTTAAAAAATCTCAACAACCCAAAGATCGTTTTTTCACATGAGTTGGAAAAAGTTGAAACAGGCGGTGGGTTAGTGTTTGCAAGAGATAAATTAGATGAAAACAAGCCGCTTTTAACTGTTAACGGCGATGTGATTTGGCAGGAATATTCTTCTGATATTGATCTTCTCTGTAACACCTGGGATCCTGATGAATGCGACATCCTACTAGGGTTGAAGCGTGTTGAGGATTATGTTGGTTATGAAGGAAATATTTATGGTGGTGGTGATTTTGAGATAGGTGGCGGCAAACTCTACCGCTTCCCTGATTCTAAGATGCGCTATGTTTTTGTTGGACTACAGATCATCAATCCAAAAATCCTTGATCACGCTCCCAGCACATGTTTCTCAATGTCACACTTCTACAAATCGGCTGTAGGTGAAGGTGGCTTGATGCATCGCATCAAAGGTGTCGAACTTAAGGGAAAATATTTTCACATCGGAACTGAGATGGTTGTGAAATCTACTGAGGATAGTTTTTCCTAACCAACCTCATCACAAGTTCTACATTCTCTATTGGTGTTTCTGGTAAAATCCCGTGACCAAGATTAAAGACAAAAGGGTGATCACCAAAAGTTTCTAAGATATTCACAACCTCTTTTTCGATCTCACTTTTAGAACCAAAAGCGAGTAGTGAGTTGTCGAGATTTCCTTGTACAACTTGCTTGATGTTTTCTTGTAGATTTTTTCTTGCCCATATTCTGTCGATATTCTGATCCAGTGCTAAACCATGTGGTGCAACTATTCGCGCAAACTCCTCAAACCTCTCTCCAATCCCGCGTGGAAAATATATCAGTGGCGTTTGTGGGTGTAACCTCCGGAGCTCCGAGGTGATTTTTTTTGCCGGCATAAGTACAAGTTTCTCAAACTTTTCTGATGGCACAATTCCCGCCCAAGAATCAAAAATCTTTATCACATCAGCGCCGGCCTGAATTTGTAGCGACAAGTAACGAATCACACTCTCCGTCAAGATCTCGATCAACTCCTCATCTTCGCTTTTCATATAATAGGCCAAAGTCCATGGCGCCCCAGAAAATCCAATCAGGGCCTTATCCTTACTAAGTCTTGATTTTACTAACTCTAAAGCCTCAAAAACCGGCGAGAGATGTTTCTCAATATTTTCCATCCGTAGATTTTTCACTTCAAAAGTTCCGAGTTTTGGCCCATCATTAAACTCAACAGGAACACCGAGAGCATGTGGTATAACCAAGATATCTGAGAAGATGATCGCCGCATCAAAATCAAAGCGCTGGATCGGCTGTAGCGTCACTTCACAAGCAAGTTTTGGTGTGTAGCAGAGGTCTAAAAAGCTTTTTATCTTTGATCTAATTTCACGATATTCTGGTAGATATCTTCCTGCTTGGCGCATGATCCAAATCGGTGGAGGTGATATTTTTTCACCCCTCAAAACATTAATTAATTTCTTCATATTTTTTTGATTATTTTATTAGAGATGTGGGTTTGTGGATTAAGTTTTAACAGAGTTACGAACATTGTAAAGCCGCGTCAAATCTAGATAAACTCATGTTTATCCACATGTTAAAAACTCACAAAAACATTTTTAAAATGTGGATTAGATGTGGGAAAAAATAATAAGATTTTAGACCTGTTAACAAAGTGTGACTTATCAACATGAAATCCGTGATCGAAAAAAAGTTGGTGGAAAAGTTTTCCCCGGAGTTTTTGGAAGTAAGAAACAAAAGCCATCTTCATGCCGGACATCTTGCAAACGAAACTGGTGATACTCACTTCGAGATTTTGATAGCGGCGAAGGAGTTGGGTGGAAGTAGGATTGATGCACATCGCAAGATCAACGCGCTGCTAAAGGAGGAGTTTAAGAAGGGGCTGCATGCGGTGGAGATAAGGATCACTAAACCTTCCAGCACTTAATCCAAACCAAATCATGCCCTCGCTTCTCTAGTATCTCGAACTGATAGCCATCGATTAGAAGCTTTTCTTTTTCCTCTGGAACCTTACCGAGGTTGTTGATAATGAAAGCAGCGAGGCTGTAAGCATCATCACTCTCTTTGATATCCCAATTTAGTTTTTTGTTGATGTCGCGTATCAAGTTTTTGCCGGCAATTTTGTAGGAGTTGTTTTTGAGTTTGACGATCGCGGTGCCGGAGGTGTCATCCTGTTCTTTAATCTCGCCTACGATCTCTTCTAAGATATCTTCCAGAGTGATTAGGCCAAGCAGCGAGGAATATTCATCAACGACCAGAGCGAAGCGCTTTTTCTTTTTACGGAAGGAAAAAAGTTGGGCGCGCAGTTTGTTGCTTGCTGGTACGAACCAAGGCTGCGAAGTCACGCTACCAAGATCGAGCTTACCGACATCTCCCTTATGCACATGCAGGGCGCGCAGCAGGTTTTTTACGTTGAGGATGGCGACGATATTTTCCTTATTGTTGCGCCAAAGTGGGATGCGGGTGTGAGAAGCGGCAACGGCTTGTTTCACGATCTCGGCGGTGGGCAGGGCGGCATCGAGAGATTTGATGTCTTTGCGGTGAATCATGATCTTGCTGATGTTGGTGTCGGACAGGTCAAGCACACCATCAAGTAGATCTTGGTCATACTTAAAGATTGCACCTTCTTTAGCCTTGAGATCAACAGTGTTGCGGATTTCTTCCAGCTCCGCCGCCATGCTTTTGCGTGAAGATCTAAAAAGAAGATTGATTGGAGCCTGAATCACCAACATCACCGGCGAAAAAACTATAAATAAAAAGTCGATAGTTGGCGCAAAGAACATCGCTACTTTTTCCGAAAGTTTGATGGCGATAGTTTTGGGTAATATTTCGCAAAAGATGATCACGAAGGCAGTAAGCGCGATGGTTGCCAGCGCTATCCATTCTTCGCCAAACATATCGATCACTAGCTTAGTGGTGATGGCCGCTGCGGCGATGTTAACCGCGTTGTTGGCCAGCAACATCACGCTGACGATGCTCTCGCGTTTTTTTAGCAACTTCTCGAGCCGCTTGGCGCGGGGATTGCCGTTGGAAGATAGTCGATGAATGTGGGCGCGCGAGACAGCGGTGATTGAGGTCTCGAAGCAGGAGAGCAGCGCAGAGAGGGCGAGGAGGGTGGCGATGAGGATGAGGTAGCTAGTCATTTGATTAAGTTAGTCCCAAATAATATGACACTTAAAGAGCTCGCCCATTTGGTCAGGGGCGATGAGGCGATCGATTGCCTGGTTTTCTTCGGGGAGATTTTTTCGACGCTCTTCGATGCCAAGTGCAAGCAAAAACTCGCGCTGAGTTATCAGTGAGGAGTTAAGCCTGTGCGTCTTGGCGATTTTGTCGAGAGCGCCGAAATCAACATGAGCGGTGAGGTCGCAACCTTTCGTTTCAATACTGACTTTCTGATGATTTTTTACGGCCTGCAGCGTGTTGGCGAACTCGGTTTTGCTGTAGCCATAATCAAAACTGATCGCGACCCCACCCTTTGTTTTTAAGGCGGCGCAGAGTTGGTTCATAAAGTTTTGCGCGGCATAGCTGCGTTCAAAAATCGCGCCGAAGGGAGCTTCGATTTGGATTTTGGGATGAAAATCGCCGGTTGTGAGTTTGCCTTCCGAGTCAATCAGGCGCTCGAACCAACCGAGGTCGGTATAAACAAACTGATCGATCGGGAAGCAGTCGAAAAGCTCGTTGGAGATAAAAAATATTTGCCTGGTTGAGGGTAAAAAATCTTCGAATCTTTCGTGCCAACTGACGGAAAAGTCGGCGAGTTTTTCTCGCTGAATCTTTTGTAAGGCCTTGTTGATTTCGATGACGTGGAGCTTGCTGCGACCTAGAAAATCAAGGGCTAGTTGGTTATTTTTTCTCGCTAGTTTTCTGATGGTGTGAACTATATCATAAAGCAAAGTGCCGCGACCAGCGCCCATCTCAACCAGAGAGATCTCGCCAGTTTTTGTTGAAGAAATCTGTAACAAGTAAGCTGCCAACAGCTCGCCAAATACCTGCGAGATTTCTGGCGCGGTGATGAAATCTGAATCTTTGCCGATGGGATTCTTAGTGCGGTAGTATCCATGCTCTGAATCAAAAAGAGCGGCGCGCATGAAGTCAGAGATTCTCATGGCTATATACCCATTCCACCTGAAGAAGCCGATCCCTGACCTCGGTTTTTTGGCAAAAATTCACTCGGAGAATTTGGCTGTATCACTTGATACAGCCTGCATTCTCCGTCGTGATTTTTGCTCAAAAATGCTTCGTCATAAATCTGCTTCTTCAGGTGGAATGGGTATAGCTTCAAAAAATTATTTAGCAGTTTCAGTCCCGCTGCACCGCTTTTTTCCGGATGGAACTGAGTGCCGAAAATATTTTCTTTGGCGATGATGCATGCCATCTTCCCGCCATATTCCACTTGGGCTAGCGCGTCATCTTTGTTTTGGCAGATGAAGTGATAAGAGTTGGCAAAGTAAAAATGCTCACCGCTTGTGATGCCATCCAGAAGCGCGTGGCTATTAGGCTCAATCGCGACGTCATTCCAACCCATGTGGGGGATTTTTAGGCTGGGAGCGCTGATTCGCTCGACCTTGCCGCTGATAAATCCAAGCCCCTGATGCTGCCCATCCTCATAGCCCACATCGGCCAAAACCTGCATGCCGGCGCAGATGCCGAGGAAGGGTTTTTTCTCGATTACAGTATGGTTTTTTATAGCGGAGAGGAGTCCTTTGATTGCCTTGAGTCCGCTCATCGTTTCGCCAAAAGAACTAACGCCCGGAAGCAGCAGATGTGTGGCTGATTTGATATCGGAAATCTGATTGGAGAGGATGATTTCTTCTTTGTTTTTGATGTGGTTCAGCGCGTTGATCACCGACTCAACATTCCCGGCGTCGTAATCAATAACTACGAGCTTCATCAGGACTTATGCAAAATCGCTTTTGCAAAGAAATTTTTATCGTTGTTTGGTTGCGAGGAGCGTAAGCGTATACAAACATAAGTGCGCACCGCAGCAGACAAAAACGATAAAAATTTCAAAGCAAAAGTTAGGTTTTGCATAAGTCCTGATCGTAAAATCTTAAAGATGCTTCGGCGTCGCTGTTGCCCATACTCATGCCGACAAACTCATAACCTTCTTTCTTGAGATGCTCGGCGCGCCAGTAGTTAGCGTTGAGGGCGACTAGGAAGATGAAAGCGATTTCGAGGCAGGCCAGATCGAAGTCGGAGGAGATGTGAGCGAGGATGATGATGATGATGATGTTAGCAGCGGCGAGCGCCAAAAATTCTTTCCACATTCTGTGATATAAAAACCACAGTCCGCTGAAAAAAAATGCCGACCAGGAGAAGCCGTCTTTTAAAAAAACGACTTCTGCCGACTGGTCGGCGGGATTGGTTCTAACTAGCGCGCTGTAGGGCTGCATTGGCTTTATCTACTATTTTGCCGAAAGTTTCTGGCTCGCGCACAGCGAGGTCGGCTAGGACTTTGCGATCCAAATCTATGTGAGCAGCTTTAAGGCCACTGATGAATAGAGAGTAGATCAAGCCACGCTCGCGCACAGCGGCATTGATGCGCTGGATCCACAAAGCGCGGAAGTCTCTTTTTCTAACTTTACGATCGCGATAGGAATATTGTAATGCCTTCTCGACCTTCTCGATTGCTACGCGGAAGCAGCTTTTAGCGCGGCCGCGATAGCCTTTTGCCATCTTCAAGATTTTCTTGTGTCTGGCTTTTTTGGTCACACCTCTTTTTACACGACTCATATTTTCTCCTACGGATTAGCGGTTGTAAGGCATTTTGAACTTAAGAACGCTGGCCGTGTTGCCTTCGGCGAGAGTTGCGCTCTTACGCAGATTGCGAATCTGTCTCTGACTTTTTTTGCCGAGATTATGACGCTTGCCGGCTTGCTTATGCAGGATCTTCCCGCTGCCGGTAACTTTGAAACGCTTCTTAGCGCTGCTATTTGTTTTTACTTTTGGCATGTTGTTTGAAGTTGCAGAAACCTAGGTGGACGTGGAGTCGCTTTGGAACCTGGGAATCACATGTATGAAAAATCGCTTTTGCAAAGAAGTCTTGCTGTTTTCGATCGCGAGAAGCGCAGACGTATCTAAAAATACGTCGAGCATCGCAACGGTCGAAAACAGCAAGACTTCTGCCGCAAAAGTAGATTTTTTGGTGGGATCAGTAGGACTCGAACCTACGACCAAGACGTTATGAGCATCCTGCTCTAACCAACTGAGCTATGATCCCTACGGGATCCTCACTCAGTTGGCCGCTTTTATCTTGCGCTGCTGCGCAGACAAAACCTTTATCTTGCGCTGCTGCGCAGACAAAACCTTTATCTTGCGCTGCTGCGCAGACAAAACCTTCATCTTGCGCTGCTGCGCAGACAAAACCTTCATCTTGCGCTGCTGCGCAGACAAAACCTTCATCTTGCGCTGCTGCGCAGACGCGGGCTGAGCTATGATCCCTCAATCCTGGCGGGCTTAAGGGGTGCGGCAAAGTAGGTTAGGACTTATTTTTTGCAACTCCAACTAAGGCGGGGCGGATGAGGCGATCGTTGATCGAATAACCAGCTTGAATGACTTGCACCACCAGCCCCTCAGCAGCGTCAGATTCAACATGAGCGATGGCCTCGTGGAGATTGTGGTCGAAGGGTTGGTTGAGTGGATAAATCCTTTTGACCTGATTCTTTTCCAAAATTTTTAGCAGCTCCTTTTCGGTCATCACGATGGCGTCGGCATAGTTCTTGATCGCCGGCACTTTCTCGATCTCATCCTTTGGCGCATTCTCGGAGGCCATAAAAAAATTCTCGGTCACGACAACTAAGTCGCTCACGAAGTTAGAGATGGCAAAGCGCGCCGTCTTCTCCACCTCTTCGCGCGACCTGCGCCGCACATTATCCAGCTCAGCTAGGCTGCGCAGCAGCTTGTCGTTTAGCTCTGAGTTCGCCT
>VGDN01000049.1 GCA_016869695.1 Alphaproteobacteria bacterium | reverse complement strand
GGCTTAAACGTGATGATCTTATCGATGCTTTTCCGTCTGCGGCCAGATGAGTGTAAGTTCATCATGATCGATCCGAAGATGCTTGAGCTCTCGATATATGACGGCATCCCACATCTTCTCTCGCCAGTCGTAACTGAGCCAGGCAAGGCGGTTACCGCGCTCAAGTGGGTTGTGGCTGAGATGGAAGAGCGTTATCGTCTGATGTCTAGCTTCGCTGTGCGCAACATCACGGGCTACAACGAAAAGGCTGAGAAGGCGATACTGTCAGGAGAGAAGCTAGTGCGTAAGGTACAGACCGGATATGATCCAACCAACGGCCAGCCGATTATCGAAGAGATCCAGTTTGAGCCGAAGAAGTTGCCTTTCATTGTGGTGATTGTTGATGAGATGGCCGATCTGATGTTGGTAGCGGGTAAGGAAATCGAAAACTCGGTGCAGCGCTTGGCGCAGATGGCGCGCGCTGCCGGCATCCATATTATCATGGCGACGCAACGCCCGTCGGTTGACGTCATTACTGGCATCATCAAGGCCAACTTCCCAACCAGAATCTCTTTCCAGGTCACTTCGCGCATCGACAGCAGAACGATCCTCGGCACCCAAGGCGCTGAGCAGCTACTTGGCCATGGCGATATGATTTACATGTCTAGTGGCAGCAAGATGACGCGTGTGCACGGCCCGTTTTGCTCCGACACCGAGATCGAAAGAGTTGTGAAGTTTATTAAAGACCAAGATTTAAGCGAGTTTTCTGAGAGCGAAAAAATATCCTTCGAAGTGCCGATGCCGATTGCCGCTGGAGCCGCCGCTGACGCGGATATGGAAGGTGAGGGCAGTGACGATGATCTCTATCGCAAAGCAGTGATGATCGTGCGTCGTGACAAAAAACCGTCGATCAGCTATGTCCAACGCCAGCTGCGCATTGGCTATAACCGCGCGGCGATTTTGATCGAAAAGATGGAGGAAGAGGGTGTGGTTACTGCAGCGAGTATTTCGGGGAAGAGGGAAGTTATTGAGGAGTAATAAAACTAGTTAAGACTTGATATCGTTTAATAACTTTTACGAAGTCCTATGCGAACCGTTACAACAATCTCAGCACAAATCCCAAAGCATCTCGATTCAGGCCTGACCATGATTTGTGAGATGGAAGAAAGATCAAAAAGCTACTTCGTTAAGAAGGCTTTGGAGCAGCTACTAAAGGAAAAACTTGAGGATATCGAAGATTATCAAGAGGCAAAAAAGGCTTATGATGAGTTCAAAAAATCTAAGCAAAAAACGATCCCCTACGCCAAGATTAAAAAGAAATACCGACATTCTTAATAGTTTTTGGTTTTATTCGCTTCGCATATCTGCTCGCAAGCTCGCAGTAATCGAAGCGAATCGCGCGTTTCAGGATTTACGCGATTTTAAATCCCAATATTTAGTTCAGTTTAACTAATCGCGTAAATCCTGACATGGACAAATTCACATCCTTCTCACTCATCAATCTAATCGCTCATGCCGACATCATTGTGCAGTCGGTGATGTTGTTGTTGGTGGCGGCTTCGCTCTGGTCTTGGGCAATCGTGTTCGACAAGCTGATTAAGTTTCGGATTTTGAAAACTCGCTCTGATCGTTTCGAGGAGTTGTTTGAAAGTGGCGAGGTACTTGAGGAGATCTACAACATAGCCAAGGAGGAGGATAACCACCCGCTTGCGCGCGTCTTTGTGAACTGTATCACTGAATGGAAAAGTAACAGTATTAAGCAGATTATTGCTTCTGGTGCTGATAAAAAATCTTCACTAAAGGAGAGACTTATCAACAGTATGCAGGTGGCGGTTAGTCAGTCGATGCATAAGATGGAAAGCGGTTTGAATTTTTTAGCGATCGTCGGTTCATCCGCACCATTCATTGGTTTGTTTGGTACGGTGTGGGGGATTATGACTTCGTTCCAAGGTATCGCGGCTAGCAAGAATACTAGTTTGGCTGTAGTTGCGCCGGGGATTGCGGAAGCATTGCTGGCTACGGCGATCGGCTTGTTTGCAGCGATTCCAGCGGTTTTCTTTTACAACATCTTTAGCGCTAAGATTAACCACTTCGCCGAGCGTGCCAATAACTTCTCGATTCAACTGCTGAATCTTTTGTCGAAGGAGTTGGATCGTTAGCTAATTTTTATATGGATTGCGGTAAGGTACTGTGGCAGAAGGTGTTGGTGGTGTGTAGTAAGGATTAGGTGTTTCCGTTGTGGTTGCTACTGGATTTGCTGGAGGAGAGGGTGGGGTTGGAGTTGTTGCTGAGTAAGGCTTTGGCTTGTCACTCGGTTTTACTTTGGCGACATCAACCAAAAGCGATTTGCCAAGTGGAATATTTTTTAGTTCAGGATGATTTTTGCTTAGGAAATGTGATGCTTCGTCGATTTTGTCGGTGATTTTTATTTCAAGATTTTCGTTTGAGTCAGGTTGGTAAATTATGGTAACGTGCCCTAGGTAATTCACGAAATCAGGATGGGCAAAAAATCCCCAGTCATTAAGATTTACGGAATTAATTTTTAGGATGAGGCCACAACGCATGTAGTTAAGTGTGATTTTGCCTGGCTTACTTTCGACTAAAAAAAACTCCGAATTTTTCTCGTGACGAAATTTTACGTTGTTAAACTCAGTGTCGCGTAAGCTGATTTTGCAGGCTTCATTCTTTTTTTCCTCACCATCGTAAATGATTTTGACTGAGATGAGGGAGTAGGTTTTGAATTCTTCTTTGTTTGCGGTTAGGGACCCGCAAGCGGCTAAAAGAATAAGGTAGACTCTAGTGAGTATTTTCAACATTCCGGCTAATTTTCATTTTTTTGACTCGCTGTTTTTTTGGTTGGAAAAAAACTTCGGTAGAGATCTTGGTAAGGCGAAAATCCTCTTGCCGAATCGCCGTGCCTGTCGTGAGTTGCGCGAGGTTTTTAAACAAAGGAATTTTAATGGATTTCTGCCGGAGATTAAGGCTATTTCTGATCTTTCCTACGAAGATTTTACTGATGATGCGATGGATGAACTCTTGCAGATCAAGGTTTTAGATGGGATTGATCAGCTGATTTTTTTAGCGAAGGAAATCCAAAAGCAGAGTGTTTTTGGCGAGATGAGTTTCGAGCATGCATGTAAGATTGCTCTACGGTTGCGCGAGTTGTTTGAGGATATTGAACGTAATCAGATAGACAGTAAAAAGCTCTTTGAACTAGATGATTCAAGTCTTGCGCAGCATCGTCAGATTACTCTCGAGTTCTTTAAAAGTTTTTACGCGCAGCTCAAGAATTCTTTGCTGAAGCGAGATATTCTCTTCCCCACTGCTTACCAAAATTTAGTTATCCAAAGGTTTGTTGAATGTCTGCCAAGTAGGAAATCTAGCGCACCGATAATCATCGCCGGATCAACAGGCAGTGTGCTTGCCAGTCGTAATCTGATTCAGGCTATTTCTAAAACTAAGAATGGATTTGTGGTGCTGCATGGTGCGTGGGAAGGGGAGTTTAGAACCTGTTCAAAATCTCTACCTGCGGATGGCCAGATACAAGGCTCTGCTCCGCTTCCGCTGCGGTTCTCGCAGAGCCCCGTATCTGGCTCACCGCAGCGAGATTGGAAACAGGTTCTTACCGCCGAAAACCATCCGCAGTTTTTCTTAAGCCGACTCATAAAAAACTTGGGAAAGCAGCCAAAAAGAATTGCTGAAGAGAGATTTAGGACTAGCGATGAAGCCAGGCAGGACATGCTTGCAGCTCTGATGTTACCAGCGGAAGAAACTTGGCGGTGGCAGAAAAATAAAATCGATTTTGAACAGGTTTTAAAAAATTTTTGCCTGATTGAAGCGAGGAATGAAATCGAAGAGGCGAAAATCATTGCGCTGATTTTGCAAGAAGCGCGAGGCAAGTCTGCTGTGATCACGAATAACCGTGATCTCGCCAAGCTACTCAGGCTTGAGCTTGATTGCCTTTGCCTTCCTTATAATGATGCTCGCAATCTCGATGTTTTTGATTCGCCGCTGATTAATTTTTTGCTACTTATTTTGGAGCTGAAGGAAAGTGATTTTAACTCACACACGCTGCTCGCTTTACTCAAACATCCGCTTTGCCGTTACTCGCATTTTGCTGCAGATTTTGAAACTAAAATCCTACGCCAAGACCGCACCAATCCTGGGCTAGAAGGCATTCTGCAGGTTCTAAAATCCGAACCAGATTTAGAAGATTTTTTCCTCAACTCCATCTTACCACTTACCACTTACCACTTACCACTATCAGCCGAGAATCTTAGCGGAAAAACCTGGAACGACCTTCTTGCTTCTGAGCCTGCCGCCCAAGAAATCGCCGATTTTTTTACGAAGATTAAGACGCCAAACTCCGTCGCTGAGTTTAAGACTTTACTCTCGCAACTGACTTACTTCGAGCATTCTAATGCAGTGGCACCGATCCAGATTCTATCTAGCATAGAAGCACGTTTGCTTAACTTCGATTTGGTGATCGTGGCATCTTTAAACGAAGGAGATTTTCCGAAAATCGAGGCAGAAAACTGGTTGGGAAAAAAGATCAAAAAAGATTTGGGCGTCGATCACGCCAGGCAAAAACTTGGACAAAATGCTTATGATTTTTGTAACTATCTTTCGAATAAATCCGTGGTGCTGACACGCTGTAAAGTCAGGAATGGTGCGGCTTTAATTGAGTCTCCTTTTTTACTAAAACTCAAAACTCTTTGCCAAAAATCCGGAGTAATTTTGGATCGTGGTGAAAAATATTTTGCTGCGCTGAAAAAAATGAACTCGCCGCGAGTTAGAGAAATCAAGGCTGCAAGCCCATCTCCAAAAAAATCTCTCCGTCCGCAAAAATTTTCGATCACCGAGATATCCAAGCTAATCAATGACCCGTACAGCATTTACGCCAAAAAAATCCTGCGCTTGCACGAGTTGCCAAAGATCGATTACGAGCCTGGCTACGCGGAGTTCGGCAGCTTCATGCACAAATCCTTGGAGAGATTTGTGCAGGCCGAGTTCGAAAAATATTTCGTCTCGCAAGAAGCGCGGCTGACTTGGCTGCCACGATTTCAAAAAATTTTTTCGGAGTTTTCGGTAGAAAATGAGCAGTTTGCTGGTCTTACTAATCTAGTCGAGCTACCAGTCCAGCTGCAGGTCGGCGAGGTTTTGATTACGGGTCGAGTTGATCGGGTGATTTTAGATGACAAAGGAAATGCGCAGATTTTTGATTACAAAACTGGTGTGGTACCGAGCAAAAAAGATGTGATTTCTGGGGCTGAACCACAGCTTACCATCGCAGCGCTGGCGCTGTCTGACAAATATTTGATTACTTCGGTTAGTTACTGGAAGTTGCCGGACAAAATCCAGACCATCGAGAAGGATTTGGATGAAGTGCTTAAAGCTACAAAATCAGAGCTAGAGCGACTTTTCACCAATTTTTCCAACGACAAAACTTCTTACAATCCAACTACAAAAACCGCGGAAGGTGAATACAAACACCTGGCGCGATTTATTTAGTGTTCAGTGCCCTGTGCCCAGTGCCCAGGCTTTCACAACCTCTGAGCACTGAGCACTGACAACTGAGCACTGAAATATGAAACTTACTCTCTCTTCACTAAAGGAATGTTTAGACACTAATGCATCGCTTAAGGAAATTTGTACGAAGCTGACGGCGATTGGCTTGGAGGTTGAGTCGGTGGAGGATGAGACTTTGATTCTTGCGCCGTTTTCGGTGGCGAAAATCATTGAGGCTAAGCCGCATGAAAACTCTACCAAGCTGAAGATCTGTATGGTTGAAGTCGCTGACAGCAAGGTTCCACTGCAGATTATTTGTGGTGCCGCGAATGCGCGTATGGGTTTGAAAGTTGCTTACGCTCCAATCGGTGCGGTGATTCCGGCTAATCAGATGGTAATCAAAAAGGCGAAAATCGCTGGAGTGGAAAGTAACGGGATGCTCTGTTCAGCGCGTGAGCTTGGGATTGGAGGCGAAGATGCAGGGATCATCGAGATCGACGAGAAATGGTCGGTCGGCACAAAAATCACCGAAGTTTTTGGGCTAAATGACGCCCTAATTGAGATCAACGTAACTCCCAATCGCGGCGATTGTTTGGGCGTCTACGGCATAGCCCGCGACCTGGCAGCAAGCGGAATTGGTGAGTTGAAAAATCTCCAAATCAAAAAGACTAAATCCGCCTTTCCATTTCCTTACCACTTACCACTTACCACTTACCACTCTTGCCCATTCGCCTCCTTTCGTACCATCCGTAATCTTAAAAACTGCGAATCTCCGAAGTGGCTTAAAGACAGTCTACAAGCCGCCTCCATGAATTCGATCTCGGCGATTGTGGATGTAACGAACTACGTCATGCATGTGTTAAATCGTCCGATGCATGCTTACGACGCCGCTAAAATAAAGGCGCCAATCGAGATTAGGTTTGCGCGCGAAGGTGAAAAATTCACCTCACTTAAAAATGAAACTTACGAGCTCGACGAAAAAATTTTAGTCGTAGCGGACTCAGAAAGAATCCTGGGAGTGGCTGGCGTGATTGGCTCAGCCGTCTCTTGTTGTGACTTAAACACTACAGAAATCCTACTTGAATCTGCTTTCTTCACTCCAAGCGCGATCGCTTATTCTGGGCGCAAACTTAACATTCTTTCTGACGCTCGTCATCGTTTTGAGCGCGGAGTGGATGAGGCTTCCTGCGAGCAAGGGATTGATCTGGCAACGCAGTTGATCTTGGAGATCTGTGGTGGTGAAGCGAGCGAAACCATTCTTGTTGGCAAGCAATCCGAACCAAAAAAAATCGCGTTTGATTTCGCTAAAATCAAAAAACTAACCAGCGTTGAAACCACGCCACAGAAGGCGAAGGAGGTTTTGGAAAAACTTGGATTTAGTGGATTTCCTGATGTCACAATTCCCTCTCACCGTCACGACATTTTTTCCTCGGAAGATCTAGTTGAAGAAGTGGTGCGCATTCTCGGTTACGACCAAATAAAATCCCAACCACTTACCACTTACCACTTATCACTTATCACCGACAGAACTAGATCCGTCCTAGCTTCTCAAGGGTTAACCGAAATAATAACCTGGTCTTTTATCGACGAAAAGCTCGTCGAGGTTTTTGGTGAAAAAAATCCACAGCTGATTTTGCAGAATCCGATTTCAAGTGAGATGAATCATATGCGACCAAGCCTGGTGCCAGGTCTCATCACTGTTTACCAAAAAAATTCTGCGCGTGGTTTTGCTGATCTTTCGCTGTTTGAGATAGGAAATGTTTTTCTAGGAACTGCACAAAAGCCAATGATTGCAGGGCTTCGCGCTGGTTTGAATAAAGAACAAAATCACTATCACGACGAAAGACAGCTTGATGTTTTTGACGTCAAAAAAGATTTCTTTGTGGTTGTAGAAAATTTTGGATTACGGGCTGAAAGCTTGCAGCTCAGCACTTCCAACACTCCCAAATATTACCATCCACATCGTAGTGCCTCGCTTGCACTCGGAAAAAATCTGGTCGGATTTTTTGGTGAGTTGCATCCAGGAGTGGCAAAAAAACTCGATATCAAAACGCGCGTAAATATTTTTGAGATTTTTACTGATGCGCTGCCAGCCCAACAAAAAAGCGGCCGCAAGGCATATGTACAAAATGATCTTCCAATCGTTGAACGCGATTTTGCATTTCTTGCTGATGTGGATTTGGCGGTTGGTGATTTAATCAAAACCATCACTAACGCAGATAAACAGCTGATTCGTGAGGTTAGCATCTTCGACATTTTTAGTGGTAATAACATTCCTGTTGGCAAAAAATCCGTAGCCCTGCGCGTCAAAATTCAGCCGCAGGAAAAAACTCTAACCTCGGATGAAATCGAGGTGATCAGCAAAAAAATAATTGATGCGGTGGTGAGAACTGGTGCGTCTTTACGTGTTTAAAATGAATCTCGAAGCAAACAGAGCGGCGCTTTCAAAACTTCCCAAACCAAAAGCCGTAATTTTCGATTGGGACAATACTCTTGTTGATACTTGGCCGCTGATCCATGAGGCGATTGATACTACGATGGAGGCGATGGGGCGTGAGAAATG
>VGDN01000048.1 GCA_016869695.1 Alphaproteobacteria bacterium | reverse complement strand
TCTTTCCTAAATCCTCCCAAGAGGGGACTTGGCAAAATCTAAAATTTCTAATGTTAGCAAAACCTTTCAGTCTTGTTCTTGTCTACATTTTGACGATTTGTAACACGATGATTCTGATGTCGCCAATCATTGCAGCTGCTGCTCCATTCATTACTATCAAAGGCTACACCATTAGCCTAGATTACGACATTTACGCGCGGATGAAATTCATGTTTTCTTTCGCGGCGTTTTTGGTCAGCTTTTTAATGGTCGTTTATTTGCTATTCGATTTTCTCTTCGGTTTCTCTGTTCGTTCTTCGCTGAAGAACTGCACGCGTTACGAAAAAGTAAAAGATTACGATTTCTTAACCGACCTTTTCAACCAGGTGAAGAGCAAGTTCGGCGAGAAAAATGTGAAGCTCTACATTAAAAATTCTGACGAGATTAATGCTTACGCTATTAGCTCGCTAGGCAATCGCGCTGTTGTTCTTACGCGCGGAATAATTGAACACTACCTCGTCTCCTGCAAAGATCCCAAAGCATTTCTCTACGCCCTGCGCAGCATTATTGGCCACGAAATGTCGCATTTGGTGAACAAGGATTTCCTGCCGACTTTTCTAATCATTGTTAATCAGAAGATTACGAACTTCGTCTCCAGCGCCTTCTACACGCTATTCTCTCTAGCGGTGAATGCTTCCAAATGGATTCCATATTTTGGTAATCAAACTGCGCGCACAATGTCGCAGACTTACATTCTGCTCAACCTTGTTATTACCGCTTTCAACCGCTTTGTTGTTTACACGATTTACGAATTTCTCCGCCGCTTTGTAATGCGTTTCATTGAATATCGTTGCGACCGTCAGTCAGCAAAAGCATTTGGCGGACAAAGTATGGCGCTAGCGCTGTCAATGCTCGGCGAGAGTGGTTACTTTACATTATTTTCCACTCACCCGCGCACCAAAGCGCGAATCAGGAAAGTCGAAAATATTAAAATTTCTGACTCAGTAATTCGTCCGGGAATCTTCGATTCAATAGCTAGCTATTTTTCGCTATTCCTCCTACCGGTGCTCTGTCTCTACTTCGCAAAGCAAGCAAAAGTTGACGTAATTCTACGCGAGTATCTGCGTGATCACGAGGTAATTCATCGTAAGATTGCAACTCTGTGGCATTTGGTGAGCCGGTTTTTTTAATAGTGCACAGTGCACAGTGCTCAGAATTTCTGGGCACTGAGCACTGTGCACTGATAACTTCTTACAATGAAATCCCTCTCAACTCTCCTCGACCTAATCTCCTTCCAAGCCGCTAATTTCAATAATCCGCGCGCATTAAATTTTAAAGAAGGAAATGCGTGGGTTTCGTTTTC
The DNA here is from genome assembly GCA_016869695.1 of Alphaproteobacteria bacterium. Taxonomy (GTDB): domain Bacteria; phylum Pseudomonadota; class Alphaproteobacteria; order Rickettsiales; family UBA1997; genus UBA2645. The sequence goes on along the minus strand of VGDN01000048.1, from coordinate 6,752 downwards.
GAATCAGGAATTTCAGGAAAAAATTTTACATTTTGCTTGTGGGCTGCGCGAGATTGGACTGCAGAAGGGAGAGGTGTTTGCTAATAATTCTTACCAAAATCCTATTTGGTTGATTGCTGATTTAGGCGCTATTCTCGCGGGTGGAATCACTGTTCCGATTTTCCAAAATATCTCGCCAGAACATTTGCGTTATGAAATTTCTGACTCGAAAGCGAAGTTTATTTTTAACGAGAAGCGCGAAGTAGAAATTCTTGAGAGCAGAAAATTGATTAGCTTTGAAGATCTCATTTCTCTAGGTGCAAAGGCTGTTGGTAAATACGAGTTCAAAGCAGAAGCTGGGGATTTAGCGACGATTATTTACACTTCGGGAAGTATAGGAATGCCCAAGGGAGTTGAGCTAACACACCAAAATCTTATTTCGCAAATCAAGGGAACTGCCAAAATCTTTCCACTGGAAGCAAGTGACGTAGCCTTGTCCTTCTTGCCTCTAGCTCATATTTTTGAGCGAATGGTAATGCTGTTTTACATCTCGCAAGGCATTTCGGTTTACTTCGCTGACGACGTAAAAAATGTCGGAAATCTTTTGCGCGAAGTGCGTCCAACCTTGATGACTGCGGTTCCGCGCGTTCTCGAAAAAACCTTCGCCAAAATCAAAGACGGTGTTGAGTCGGCAAATCCAGTAAAAAAACTTTTGGGAAGAAGGGCGATTATAGCCGCTCTGGACAAGGGCTCAAAGGCTTTCGATTTTTTAGTTTACAAAAAATTCCGCGCCGCACTTGGGGGAAGAATGCAAATGATTATTTGCGGTGGAGCAGCTTTGATGCCAGATCTGGAGCGCTTCTACAACAATATCGGAGTAAATCTTTTTTGCGGTTACGGACTAACCGAAGCCTCGCCAGTGATTGCCGCAAATTGTCCCACCGCCCACAAACTCACGACTGTCGGCAAGGCCTTTCCGGGTGTGGAAATCAAAATTGCTGAAGACGGCGAACTGCTGGCGCGTGGTGCCAACTTAATGCGCGGTTATCACAACCAGCCGGAAAAAACTGCTGCGACGATTAAGGATGGCTGGTTACACACGGGAGACCTTGCTAGTATTGATGCGGATGGATTTGTAAAAATTACCGGACGCAAGAAAGAGCTCTTCAAAACCGCTAACGGAAAATATGTTTCGCCGGTTCCGCTTGAGCAAAAGCTTGTACAAGAACTCGGATTTCTACTCGGTGCAATTGTGATTGCCGAAGGTCGCCGCTTCACGTCAGCACTGCTTTTTCCAGAGTTCGAGACTTTGCCAAAACTCAAGAAAGAATTTTCCTTCACCGGTAGTGACCAGGAATTTTTGACTTCAGAAATCTTGCAAAAATTTGTGCAGCAGAAGGTTGATTCAATTAATCTGAAGCTCGACCACTGGGAGCAGATTCAAAAATTCCAAATCATTACCGAGTCAATATCCATCGGCTCTGGCGAGATCACGCCGTCAATGAAGTTGAAGCGCAGTTTGTTGGAGAAGAAGTGTGAGAGAGAGATTGCGGAGATTTATTCCACGTCCTGATTCTTGAGTGGTAGCAGTGTGCTTTTTTGCATTTCTCAATTGTGGCGAATCCTTGGTCTAACAGGTGGCGAGTGAAGAGGTAGCGTATTTCCGAATTATTGCAGCCAAGCAAAACAGAAATAACGCGTTGTTTTTTGTTGCGGGCAACTGAGAGCAAATTGAACCCCGCCGCATTGGTGAAGCCGGTCTTACCACCCTCGGCGCCTTGATATTCGAGCATTATTTTGTTGTGAGATTCGTACTCCGTACCGCGGTAGGTGAATTTTTTTACAGTTAGAAGTTGGTAGTAATTCGGGAATTTTTTGCGAATGGCGAGAGCTAAGCGGGCGAAGTCGTAAGCGTTGCTATATTGTCCTTCCTCGTGCAATCCGGAGGCGTTGCGAAAGCTGCTGCTAATCATTCCAAGCTCGCGTGCTTTTTTATTCATTTGACGGGCAAATTCCCACTCATTACCGGCAACCGCTTCCGCCAGCACCACTGCCGCTTCATTGAATGAGCGAACTAGCATTGAGTTGATTGCCTGCTTGACGGTGATTTTGTCTCCGGCCTTCAGATTCAAGCTGTTGACCTGATTTACTTTTGAAATTTCTTCGCCGTGCTGCGAAATTTTTAAAACTTGGTTGAGGTGTAACTTCTTTTTCTGTAGGGCTTCGAAGGTCAAATAGAGAGTCATTAATTTAACCAGTGAAGCGGGGTAAGCGATTTTTTCGGCGTTATTTTCGGAGAGGATTTGTTTGTTGTTGGCGTCGAGGAGTAAGTAGGAAGAAGTGGCGCCACAGTTGATTTCAGCAGCCTGGCAGAGTGTCGAAGTCAGAAATAAGAAAGTGAAGAATCTCTTCATTTTGGCACTGAATTTCCGGTCATTTTTGGGTCTAATTCCGACTGGCTGTGAAGCGTTGAGGTTAAAGGGCGGAAGAGGGTTTTTTTGAGATTAGTCGCGTAACGCGACAAATCTTTAAAATCTCTCTCGCTGCTCTTTGACTGGGATTTTCAATATTTCCTAACCCAAGTAGCTTTAAAGCTACTTGTGATTCAGCGATTTGTTTTTGCGCTAAGTTCTTGTCTAAAATCAGCAGCTCCAAGGCCGCAGCGAGTTTTTTTGCCGAGCAATTTTTCTGCAGCATTTCTGGGATTACTTCGCGGTTCAGAATAAGATTAAGCAAATTGGCGAATTTAATTTTAACCAACAGGCGGGCTAGGTAGTAGCTGAGCCAACTCACCTTGTAAGCGACGACTAGCGGGATTTTGTGCAGCGAGAATTCAAGCGCGTTGGTACCAGATTTGGCGAGAGCAAAATCTACTTGAGAAAATGTGGAGCTAAAAGAGTAGGGCACCTGCAGGCCTTGCGCCATTTTAATAACTAACTCGCGTGTTTTGTCAGCCAAAGGAATGACGACCTCAAGATTAGGAAATTTCTTCTGCAGTAAGTTAATTGCGCCAATAAATTCCGGAAAAATTTTTGTGACCTCGGATGTTCTGCTGCCTGGAGTTAAAGCAACCCTCAACCCCCCTGAACACTGAGCACTGGGCACTGGAAACTGAGCACTAACTAAGGGGTGTCCAATAAACACCGCATTGAGTCCGTGTTTGGTAAAATAAGGTGGCTCGAAGGGAAGAATGCAGAGGAGAAGGTCGTAAAGCTTAGCGATTTTTTTGGCGCGACCAGGCCGGTAAGCCCAGACAGACGGAGCGATTAGGTGAATTTTTTTACAAGCGACAGTGACTTTCTTGACAACGCGAAAGCAGAAATCCGGTGAATCGATCGTGATTAAGTAATCCGGTTTTTCTTGGTTAATCATTGCCGCGGTTTGGTTAATGCGGCGGATTATTTTGAGCAGGTGAGGCACCACTTCGGCAAATCCCATTACGGACAAGTCCTCCATTGGAAAAAGCGAAACAAACCCTTCTTGCTGCATTAATTTTCCGCCAACTCCAAAAAACATGGCGTCAGGTTCGAGCGTTTTTAGTTCACGAATCAACTTGCTACCAAGCAAGTCCCCTGAAGCCTCTCCAGCGATTACAAAAAATTTTTTTACCTTTTTCATGTCTAAAACTTTGTCTCAATCAATTTCTTCAAGCAGTTCTCTTTCTTCTCAAGAAGAAGTGGCGATTCGTTCAAGAATCGCAGACCTTAGTGATTTGCAAGTGAGGAGATTAATTGCGCGTGTTTGTGCACTTAGCAATATGTCAGGTGTTGATTCGGATCTCGATAATAACTTACAAAGCGCGCTGAATTACTGGAGTGAAATTGGCGCGAATAAGACAAAATTTTCTGTCAAAGATGTTCGCGACACAATGGGAATTGTTCACGATTATTTTGCGCAGAATGGATTAACAAAAACATCTCTGGAGCCCAACAGTCCGCTAGCTAATTACATTTCTAGCTTCGTTGAAAGTAATCCTTGGGAGTCTGCACAAGCAATGCTTTCATTTGTTCGTTGTGCTTGTGTGGCGAGTAAGAAATCGCACGAAAGGCAGGAGATTTTTTTAGAAACATTTCCTCCTTCGGCAGAATATATGAAGTGTTTGGATGGTACAAAAGAAAGGCTGGAGCAGTTGGAGCGCGAAATAGCGAGCAAAAGAAATATACAGCCATTTATGAATGCGCATTCGGTTACAATATTGCGTGCGGTTGACACTTTGCGACACAAAATTTCTCTAGGAAACGAAGTTCATTTGCCAAAATATCTTGAATACAGCCTTGGTTTACGCAGTGACAAAGTTATTCACCCACAATCTCAAATTCCGTTCTGTCTCGCTAGTTCTAAACATTCTAGCTACGCCGAAATTCTTAAGGATAATTTATGCAGGGAAATTTTAGAAGATGTTGCGACCTACAGGGCTGAGATTAATGCAGAAGTTGCGTTGCTAGAAGAGGTTTTTTCAAATCTTGATGGCTTTGATCCAGTAGCAACTGAGCCACGAACACAGATTAATAAAATTTTAGAGAAGTTCGAGTTTGGTGGTAAGGGATTTATTGCTGGAAATGAGGGTGATGACAATGCGCATCTTGACCGTGTCCGCTTAGCGCAAGCAGCTTATCACACGCCAGCATTACGTTGGCTAAATAAAGAGATCGAGAAATTAGGAACGGCGCCAGTTCAACAAAATTCTGTGCAGTTTTTGCGGCTAAAAAATGATTCAAAAATTTTCTTTACCGAGCAGGGGATTAGTGACATGGCTTATTTGCTCAAGCATCCAGAGAATGCGGATGAATTCCTATTTGCCTTCGAAAATTTGTGGATGTTGGGAGGAGGTTTAGCGAGCAATTCACCCTATATTTTTTCTCGAATAATTGCGGAGGTTAATTCGGGTGCTGCGAATTATCTGTCGCAAGTGGTGCAGCCAAGAATCACTGAGTTAGTCCCAAATCATGCTGAAAAAAGTGAACTTGTTGTCTCTTCCAGTGAATTTTTGATTGCGAATATTGACAGCTTTGACAACGCAGATGCTTTGAATTCTGCTTTGCAGGTTGGAAGTTCAGATCAGAACTCGGTCGATCAATATTACGCTTTTTGTAGGAGATTGATTCTGCGCCCGGATGCCACGGAGATTTTTGACCTAATAAAAAGGAAGTTGGGGGCAGCGAATCTTTATCCAACATTCCTTAAATTTTGTTTACAGGGTGCGGCTGAAAAAGCAGAACCTGCGCTGTGTACGAAAATATTCACCGATTTTGTTAACCAAATAAATATCCGGAGAGTTTTTACAGGAAATTACGCCTTGCATTGCGCGATGAACCGTAACGATGTGGAGCTTACTCGTTTGCTTACTGCTGAACTTTTTACTCATGGTGCCATTCTTCTCAACCAACAACTTAATGGAACCCCAGTAGCCTTAGCTGCTAGCCTTGGTAGCGCTGAAGCATTGAAAGCATTTTGTAATGTTGTTGGAGTGCAGAATGCACAAATCGAGCAAATGGATGGCAATAATATGGGTCTGGTGCATTTAGCGGCGCGCAACAATCACAGTAATGTTCTTCTCCTTCTTAAGTCGCTTGGTGCGGATTTAACAAAAGTCGGAGGTAACAAGTCTGATAGTCCAACACACTATGCTGTGAGTGGTGGACATGCTGGTGTGATTGAAACCCTGTATGAGTGTTACAGAGAACGTGGTTTGACTCCTGAGCAGATTGTTGACGCAATGAACCAAAAAAATTCTGACAAAGTCTCTCCACTTGAGCTTGCGGTAATGAATGGGAATAAGGATTGTATTCTTGCTCTGGCTAAGGCGGGAGTTACTGGTGATAAGGTAGTCAATTGCATAAATGACGACGGTAAAGCCTTAATTCATTTGGCGATTTTGCACAGTAAGTCGCATTTGATTTCATCTTTACACGAACTTGGAGCAAATCTCGATTTACCTTGCGACGGTAAGATACCTTTGGTGATGGCGCTAGAGCGTTTTGATTCGACAGCGATTAGTGAGTTTAAGAAATCAGGAATGGATCTCGACTTGGAGGATGATAGTGGGCATACAATGCTCTACAGGGTTAGAACTAACATGAATTTGGTAAGAGCTCTAATTGACGGTGGAGTTGATGTGAATTACCGCAATGCGAATGGTAATACTGCACTACATCTCGCTGCTCTTAATGTGAGCTCGCAGTTGTTTAATGAATTACGCAAATTGGGTGCGAAGCTGGATGTTGTAAATGATGATGGCGAAACACCAGATTACATTGCAGTGAAGAATGGCTTGGTAACCGTTATTCACAATTTGTCTAATAATCGAATTAAGTTCCTGGCCCAATGCGCCATTGAGAGAGATGATAAAGAAATGATTAAGAAATTAATTGCTCATGAGAAAGAAGTCGTCAACGAATATGCTCGTAGTTTGGGTAAAACAAAAATGGCTGATTTTTTACAAAGCACTTCTCTTCCAATTCCGCCAAAACAGAAAGAAGAGGAGGGGAAAGAAGATGAAATCTCCTCATTAAACCCACCTTTACCACCAAGCACTAATCCAGAAATATCAGCGACCTCGAACATTACGGGAGTCGCCAATGACAACAACAAAAATGACAACAGTAGAAAATGAAAAATATTATTAACTTCATCGAGGCGGCACGCAGTGGCAAGTTGGATGAGCTAGGGGCTTTGAAAACAAAGGCTGGTGGTATAGATGTTCACAATAATGCTGGCGAAACCGCGCTAATCGCGGCGGCGAAGAGTTCGCGCCAAGAAGTGGTTGAGTGGTA
>VGDN01000047.1 GCA_016869695.1 Alphaproteobacteria bacterium | reverse complement strand
TCGAATACAAGAAAAACTTAGCCGTTAGCGAGATCAAAAAATTCTGTGAGCTCAAGTCAGCTCAGGAAAAGAATCTGGAAGATTTTGTCATTGCGCTTTTGCAAGAAAATCAGCAATTCAACTTCATCGGCAAATCGACGATTCTGGATATTTGGGAGCGGCATATTCTCGACTCTGCGCAACTCATGCGCTTCATTCCAAACAAAAATGCGAAATTTGCTGACTTCGGCGCCGGCGCTGGATTTCCGGGAATGGTTTTATCGATCTTGGGGTTACGTGAAATACACTTGGTCGAGAAGGCTTTCCGTAAGGCGGATTTTCTGCGTAAGGCAAAGTTATTTTCGCCGAATCGCGTTTTTATTCATCAAACCAAGCTCGAAGAAATGCCGGCAGTCGAATTTGATTGTATCGTCTCGCGCGCACTCGCACCACTTCCTGGCTTGCTTACATATTCTAAAAAATTCCTAAAAAAAGGCGGCTACTGCCTCTTTCTTAAAGGAAAAAATCTGCCGCAAGAAATCATCGAAGCACAAAAGAATTTTCAGTTTGAATATGAGCTACAACCAAGCCTGACTTCAGCTGAGAGTAATATCATCAAAGTTTCTAACATTAAATCGGAGGCAAAATGCTAATCGGAATCCCTAAAGAAATTAAAGATCACGAATATCGCGTTGGTGCGACACCAGCGGGAGTACGTGAATTAGTTGCTGCTGGCCATCAAGTGATCGTGCAAAAAGGTGCAGGTGCGGCGATTGATTTTGCTGACGAGCAATATGTTGCTGCTGGCGCAAAAATCGTGCCAACTGCAAAAGATGTTTACGGTAAAGCCGCGATGATCTTGAAAGTTAAAGAGCCGCAAAAAGTTGAGTGCGACATGATCCGCAAAGGTCAAATCATCTTCTCTTACTTGCACCTAGCTGCTGAACCACATTTGACTAAAATGTTGATGAAAGCCGGTTGCGTTGCGATCGCCTTTGAAACTGTTACTGCCGCTGATCGTTCACTTCCACTTCTTGCTCCAATGTCTGAAGTTGCCGGAAAACTTTCGATCCAGGCTGGCGCGATCGCTTTGCAAAAAGCTAACGGCGGACGCGGTGTTCTTCTTGGTGGCGTTCCTGGCGTTGCGCGCGCAAAAGTTACTGTTCTTGGCGGTGGCGTTTCTGGAACTAACGCAGCGAAAGTTGCAATTGGAATGGGCGCTGAAGTTGTGATTTTGGATAAATCACTTCCTCGTATCCGTTACTTGTGCGATATCTTCGGTAACTCGGCGACAGTTCTTTACGCTTCAAGCGACAACATTGAAAAAAGCGTTCTTGAATCTGACGTTGTAGTCGGTGCGGTTTTGATTCCTGGTGCTGCAGCTCCAAAACTCGTCACTTCCAAAATGGTTAAAAAAATGAAGAAAGGCGCGGTAATGGTTGATATCTCGATCGATCAAGGCGGTTGCTTCGAGACTTCAAAACCAACTTCGCACTCAAATCCAACTTACATTCAAGATGGAGTTGTGCACTACTGCGTGACTAACATGCCTGGCGCGGTTGCTCGCACTTCAACTCAAGCTTTGGAAAATTCGACTTTGCCTTTCTCTTTGGCGCTAGCGAATAAAGGTTACGAAAAAGCTCTTCGTGAAGATAAACACTTGCTTGCTGGTCTTAACGTGATCGACGGCAAAGTGACTTACAAAGCAGTTGCTGAAGCTTTGGGTCACAAATATTTTGAAGCTGAAAAACTAGTTTAGTTTTGACGCAAAAAAGACGTTGGTTGAGCTTGTCGAAACCAACGTCTTTTTTTTGCCTAAAGCAAGGTGAGGTCTTAAAAAAACCTAGTTAAAATCTTGTCTCAAATGCGTAAGAAAATCTTGAATTTTCCACGTACGTGGAAAATTCAGAAAAATCCTCGATTAGCCCTTGAAAACAAAGGGTAGAACGTCAATACAAATTTTACGCAAAAATTAAAAAAAGATTTTAAAATATGAGTAAGTCTCTCGAAGAGAAAGAGTTAGAGCTTCAGAGGAAAGTTGAGGAAGGCATCGCCAAAGCTGTGGGCGATCTTAGTGATGTTCAAGTTCGTGATGGTTTACGAAATGTTATGATGATCGGGATCGCTTCAAACGAGATTCCGCCAGAAATCGCTGAGCAGATAAAAATTTGGGATGAGTTGGGTAAGTCTAATTTTGGACTAATGAATCTCCCTGGAGCCATTTCCAGAACCATGGATGCATTTTACGAATATTTTAAGAGCAAGGGGATCGATCTTGATTCTTTAAAGAGCAAAGCACCTTTTGCCTTAAACATGTATAGTCATCTATCTAATTCTACTGTCGTTTGTTATGAGATGGGTTTGTTCTGCAAATACATCGCTCTTGTCAGTCAAAAATCGCCGGACCATCAAAAGGTTTTGCTCGATTCTTTTCCGCCAAAAACAAGTGCTGATATTACCTGCATTGGCGGTACTGGAAGCAGGATTGGAGATTTAATACAGCAAATTCAGGGATCTAAAGAAGATCAATATTTTGTCGAAAGTCACAAAACATTGATGAGTCAGTTGTTAGATAAAATAAAAGACCAAATTCCGGAAAGTTTGCATGTGCACACTTCTCCCTTTTTAGATTATGCCCTAAGCCTTGAAACCCCTGAGGTTGTAGCAAAAAGAGATCCGTGTTTTTCTTTTCCTTACAACAAGATGAATGTTTCTGTTTTGTGGGAACTGTTCACAGGTCATGGGCAAAAGACCAGAGATCTTGTTGGCAAGAAGTTGGGTGAAAGCGAGGATTTTAAGCGAGAGGTTTTGTCTTATACCAGCGAGCTGTTAACAGAGTTGGGGGAGGTAGATCTCGATGCAGCTCTGACTGATTTTTCAGATCGAGGTAAAAATGCGCGTAAAGAAATCGAGTTCATAACTGGACGCATTTTGAATAAAACCGGCGATGAATCGCAAAATGATCAATTTGCTATGTCGATTGCAGAGTTGGTTGAGTTGGACGAGGAGTCTGAGCTGGAAAGATATGTTTTGAGTCCAACTAAAATCGCCGCGGGCATTACAACCAAAATGTTTGTCAATTTTAAGGTTAAGGACAAAGAGAGCGCTCCCTCTCAAAATCAAAGTTTGCTTGATGAAATTTCTTCGGCTTCAGCGATCTTTAAGAGTGAGACCGTCGATAACCTTTCTAAGTTAATCCAGTCGGATGATCGTCGTGATGTTGAAGCTGCGGTTGAGTTGTTATGGATTATGGGTGCAAATATGGAGGGCGGAAGTCCACTGCAGTTTATAAGAACCATTAACGCAATCAAAGCAGAAGACAAAATCAAATATCTCAAGGAGACGGTTCAGGGTAAGATAAGCAGCTTTTATGAAGATAAGCTAACCAAGATTGTTTACGATTATAATAAGCACTCGAAAAATGTTGCGATTACATCACGTCTTAATGGAGATGTTGCAACTAATGCTGGAGCTAATGAATTAGGGGTTTTGCTAAGTATCGGAGCGACGACGGAGAAGATAAAAAGTTACGCCGAAAAAAATCGCGATACTCACTTGTTGGGAGGTGATGCCGATTGGTTTAAGACAGATAGTTGGGCTCACCTCTTAACCAAGCGCGTAGACTGCGTGGAGATTTTAAAAAAACTTCGAGAATCAAATATTGAGCTTGGTAAAAGTTTACAAAAAGAGCTGTTTAAATGGTCGGTTTTTGCCAATAAACCAGAGTTGTGCCGCTATGCCTTAGATAATTTTGGTATCGATAAGGATGTTTTTAAGGACGAGAGGATTTTGATAAAAGTGATGAGTATGAAAGACGCTACTCTTGTCGACGACATACTTAAAAAATGCGGGGTGGAATATCTAGGTATGAAGCGTCCCTTTGTCAGACTTAACGGTGAGCCTTATAGGGGATTAGCTCTACTTCACAGTGCTGTGATTCTTGGTGAAGAGGATGCTGTTAAAAAGATGATTGAAAAAGGGGTCGATCCAAATTTAAGGACTGGGGCAAATATATTTCATCCAAAGTCTTTGGTGCCGGCAAATCCATTACATCCCAGGGGGCTTTATCAGGCGTTGATGCGACCTTTGGATATTCCTTTAGATATTATGTTAAGTTATACCTCAACCGCCCTTAGATATGTTTTTTCTGAAACTTCTATGCACCTGGCAGCCAGCGCCGGCAGATCTTCGATGATTGATATTTTAGCAGAAAAAGGTGGTGATATTGATGCTTTAGCTTATGGTAAAAATTTCAGCTTATGCTTTCGTCCTTTGCATTGTGCTATCGCTGGAGGGTACAAAACTGCCGCCGAAAAGTTGATAGAAAAAGGAGCTAGCCTGGAATCAAAAACAGCCGTCGAGCCACCTCTTACAAGAGTTGCTGTGGTTAATAATCAACCACATTGCTTTGAGTTATTGATGGAAAAAGGGGTAAAAATTACGCCTTATGAATTGGACTCATATGCTTTTATTCCTTTTCTAAAACTTCCTTCGAATAAACCGGAAAATGAGGAGATGTTGAATGTTTTGATAAGAAACGGGGCTTATGTTCCAAGCCTAGACAATGGTAATTCGACGATTAGGTCAGCGAGATGTTTTCAGGCGGTCTCTAAAGCGATTATGCAGGTTGCAACTGAGTCGATAGTGAATCCAACTCCAGAATCGAGAGACAGACTAACCGAGTTAGAGCGCGAAATATACAAAACCCTAATCAAAACCTACGATCTAAAGGCAGATGATTTGATCACTGATTTTGGCTTAAGGTCTTTTGACTTAAGAGGAGACATTTCTCGTAATAAAAAAATCCGAGATATCGGTAAAAATATTGTTGGGAGAATGGGTGTGGAAGCGGCAAATGATTCTGGAAATTTTTCTCTAAAAAGAATTTTCAGCTATTCAAGTGATCCAAGGCAGGATGTTGATATTTCGAGAGACAAAGAATTTGTTAAAGATTCGCTAAGTAGTCGTGAGGCGATCTCGAATATTTCGGAAGTTCAAGAGGTTGTTTCGGAAGTAGGGGTTAAGCCTGCGAGGACGATAAGAAATCTTTTTGCAGGAAGTTCAAAAATAAAACCGACTCAAGTTGCACCAACAAGTAGCCCTCATAATTAAGGCCTATGCTATCAACCTCCGAACTCATCAAAAAATACGGACTTAACGCCAAGAAATCCCTCGGACAAAACTTCATCCTCGATAAAAATTTTACCGATAAAATTGTGCGGGCGGCGGGGGATTTGTCGAATTCAACCGTGCTTGAGATTGGCCCCGGACCAGGAAGTTTAACGCGTTCGATTCTTGATGCCGGCGTGAAGAAATTAATCGTCGTTGAAAAAGATGAGAGATGTCTCGAACTCTTAAATGAATTCAAAGATTTTTACGGTGATCGAATCGAAGTGATTAACGGCGACGCCTTGGAATATAAGGTCGCAGAGGATGTAAAAATTATTTCCAATCTTCCTTACAACATCGGAACTGTTCTGCTTTTTAACTGGTTGAAAGACACCAGTAAAATTGCCTCGATTCATTTGATGTTACAAAAAGAAGTTGTGCAGAGAATCACCGCCAAACCAGGCGACAACCATTATGGAAGGCTTGCGGTAATGGTGAATTTTTTGTGCAAAACGAAAATGGTTTTTGAAGTAAGTCGTCACGTTTTTACGCCGCCACCGAAAGTTACGTCAGCGATTGTTGAAATTATTCCGCGTGAAAAACCTTTGTGCGATGTTGAGTTCTCTAAGCTCGAGAAGGTTGTCGCTGCTGCGTTTAATCAGCGTAGAAAAATGTTGAAATCCAGTTTGAAAGCCATCTTCCCTGACCCAGAAAAAATTTTACTAGACTGTGAAATCAGGCCAGATCTGCGTCCAGAGAATCTTACGATTGAGGAGTTTTGTAGGATTAGTGCTCAGTGCTCGGTGCCTAGTGCTCAAAGGTTATGAGAGTCTGGGCACTGGGCACTTCTGCACCGAGCACTGATCTTTTGACCTTTGATTTTTGATTTTCTTAACTGCCACACCTCTCCCACCAACCCTCAATTTTTCCAAAATATGAAAAACAAAATCTTACTTGCCGCATCAATCGTAGCGCTTGCTTTCATATCTTCTTGCAAAAGCAAAAGTGAACAAATCAAAGCCAATAGTGGTGATCTAAAAGACCTACCAGCTTGGGTACTTGATCCAACCGTGAATGGTGGTGTTGCTGGAGTAGGCATCGCCAGTCCATCTAAGGGTGGAATTAAGTTCCAAATCCCGAAAGCTGAACTCGATGCTAAGGCCAACATCGCTGCAACAATCCAATCCGAAATCTCGCGCGTAACCAAAGACGCCATGCGTTCTGCCAATGTTAACGGCGCGGATGATGTTGAAGAATTTTTTGCGCAAGCAACCAAGGAAGTTGTAAAAAATTTACCACTTTCTGGGGTGAAGAGAATCAACATTTTTAAGGGCGAAGATGGCACACTTTATGTCCACATGCTGCTTAGCAACGAAGACTACTCCAAGTTTTTGACCGACAGTCAAAAGAGTTTTGAGTCACGTCTATCCCGCTCCAATCTTGGCCGCGACAACATCAACAAGTCGCAAGAAGCAACCAAAGAACTTTTTTCTGAGCTCGAAAAAGAAAGAGAAAAGAAGGTGGCTCAGTAATGAAAAAACTCCTATCAATCTTAGTCCTTACTGCCCTCACATCATGCAGCAACTGGGTAAAAGAAGAAGCAAAAGCGAGCGCCAAAGCTGGCGCCGCTTCTGGACGCATTAATGCAAGCGAAGGTAACACGAAAGATGTCCTCAAAGAACTGGATCAGTAGGTTCTTGTTGGTGGCAGTTCTAGTAACTGCCACCTGCACCACTAAAACCAAGCAAGCCTCAGAGCCATCCTGGTACCTCTCCCCCAAACAAAATAACTCCGAAAATCTTTACGGCGTAGCCATGGGCGCAAATCTGGAAGAAGCCACAAAAGCAGCGCTGGCCGATGCCGCTGCCCGTTTGATGGTTAGCATCTCTTCCGAATCAAACTTGCTACGCGAGGAAGACAACAACAATGCCCACGAAGAAATGCGGCAGCAGGTGAAACAAAACATCGAGAAAATCGACTTCATGAATTTCCGCGCTTCACGCACTGCTAAGGTAGGTGCACAGCTTGCAGTCGAAGTCGCCATCGAACGTAGCCCCTTCATCCGCGACCAAAAAGAAAAGTTAGAATTCGCTGAAAAACAGGTCGCTGACTTGGAAAAAAATTTAACTGGTAACAACCCGATTTCCAAACGCGTTTCGCTGCTAAAAATTTTAGATCTCGAAAAACAGATAGAACTGTCAAGCCGCATCCTTACTGGCGCAGGAGAGAATGTGAATCTCAAAGAAAAACTAAGCCGAATCGCCTTTTTCAAAAACCAGCTCAACCAACTCACCGACAAAATCGAGTTCTATTTCGAGATCAACTCGCCAAAAGAAATCGCGCAGGTAATCCGCTCAGCCTTAAACAAAGAAAAGATCAAGGTCAGCAGCACGCGCGGCGGCGCTGGCCAGATCAACATCAACATTAGGTCAAACAGCAGAAACATGGAGGTCTACGGCGCACAAATCACCAAACTCAGAATCGATTTCGAAAATATTTTTGGCGGCAAGGTGGTGGCGAGTAACTCGCTTGAAGTCACCGGCAGCTCAACTGTTAGCGAACAAGAATCCTACGCCGCCGCTGTAAAATCCTTGGAAGACAAGATCGAAGCGGATGGTGTGTTGAAGATCATTGGGATTCTGAATTAACCCCGATAACACTAGGCAAATGAGACTACTAAACACATTCCACCTTCTTTCTCGTCGATTTCTTTCTACAACTAACCAACACAATGCCTTCAGACATCACGCTGCGCAGATCATGGATGGCTTTCGTCAATCCTTCGTAAAATATGGAATCGACAGAAGATCTTTAGAGGCCGGGCATCGCCTCGTTGCAGCGCGTACTACTCTACTAACCAGACTCTCGCTTGAAACCGCAGAACATCCTATCCCCGAAATTAAAAATGATGTTTACATCCGCTTCACCACTCATCCAACCGAGGGGCAGAATCTGCGGGCAATTCGTGAGAAAGACTCCTTGGTGAAGCTAGCAACGGCAACGAATGAGGTACAGGT
>VGDN01000046.1 GCA_016869695.1 Alphaproteobacteria bacterium | reverse complement strand
TTTAAGAGTTGGATAAAGTACGCGCTTTACTCCTTTTTGTGACTCCAAAAATTCGGCAATTTTTTGTGCACTGGCGCAGTGGCGCTCTATACGTAACGCGAAGGTCTCAAGCGATTTTAAAATCACCCAAGCATTAAACGGACTCAGAGCAGGACCGGTATGACGATGGAATGGTAGTAAGGTTTCTTTGATGAACTGCTCACGGCCGAGTACGCATCCGCCCAATGTTCGTCCCTGTCCATCCATATGTTTAGTGGTTGAATAAACCACGATGTCAGCACCGAGAGGAATGGATTTCTGGCAGTAAGGCGAAGCGAAGATGTTGTCGACGATGAGTTGTACGCCGTGCTGATGACAAAGGTCGGCGACGAATTTTATGTCTATTATTTCGAGATTCGGATTGGCCGGAGTTTCGATGAAAACCACTTTGGTATTTTTCTTAAAAGCCTGGCGCCAGGCTTTTTCACTGACTCCATCAACTAGTGTCACTTCGATTCCGTAGTTAGGTAAAATCTTGTTGGCGATGTGAAAGCATGAACCAAACAAAACTTTGGAAGCGATAAAATGGTCGCCAGATTTCAGCTGACACATGATCGAAGCAAAAACTGCTGCCATGCCGGAGGCCATGACACAAGCTGCTTCCGCTCCTTCAATCAAAGCCAGCTTATCCTCAAGCATCTTGAGCGAAGGATTGAGATAACGCGAATAAACATATCCCGGCTCCTCGCCATTGAAGCGACTTTCAGCGGTTTCAGCCGAGTTGTAGGTAAAGCCAGAATTTATAAAAATTGCTTCGGAAGTTTCGCCGAAATTAGAGCGAATCGTCCCACCCCTTACCAGCTGCGTTTCAAGACGAAGATTTTTGCAGTCGAGATTTTTGTTTTTGTAAGTCATGGGGAAAAATTCCTAATTCCTAATTCGTAATTTCTCTAACATTTCATCCGGCTCATCTCGCAGTAGCTGGATGTAAACCAGGGTGGTGCCGTGATCCTTGAAACCAAGATTTTCTGCAGCTTTCTCTGAAACATCTATTACCCGTTCTTTGGCGAAGGGGCCGCGGTCATTAACGCGAACAACCACCGTTCTGCCGTTGCGTAGATTAGTGATACGAACCATTGAGGGGAGTGGAAGGGTAGGGTGAGCGGCAGTCATGGCTAGCGAGTCGTAAATTTCGCCACTAGCGGTTGGTTTGTTGTGAAAACTTCCACCATACCAAGAGGCGGTTCCAACCTCTTCAAACTCGGCTAGATTTTGTGGGAAATAAGCGGCGCCGGAAATGACTGAGTTATTGTAGTGGCGCAGCATGTGTTGCTCTAAGGTGTTTTTGGGAACACCAGCTTGCATTGATTCGGATGGTTTTATGTAGCGATTATCTTCGTAAAGCGAGTTGTGTTTTTGCGGAAAGCGCACATTACGATTGTTTTCATAATCGTCGGCAACACAAGAGCAGAGGATGGTAAGAGATATGACTAGATATTTTTTCATTTCTTAAAGAGAGAGGCGGCTGGTCTTGGATTTAAGCCTAGGTTGGGCATTCTCTTGAAGGCAAACTCTTCTTGGGCTGTTGAAGAAAATTCTTTTTTAGTGATCAGAAAAACGCCATATTCGGCAAATAGATTGGAGATTAATTCATGTCCCAGAAAGCTGATTAAGCGGTGTCGCGTAGTTAAGAAAATTTTCTGCTTAATCGCAAATCCGCAATCCTCACAAAGTTTTTCGAAGTCACGAATCGAGCAAAAATGGATGTTTGGAGTTTCATGCCACTGAAAAGGGATAGTTTTATTTACGGGCATGGTGCCTTTGAGGAGTAGGTGTAAGCGATTTTTAAAATGGGCAAAATTCGGCAAAGAAATAATCGCGAACTCAGCAATGCGCAGCATTTCCTTTAGTACTTCTTTTGGACGATGAGTTGCTTGGATGGTTTGACTCAGCACTGCATAATCAAAGCTGTGGCTTGGATAAATTGTCAGATCATTTTCGGCATTGCCGTGAATCACAGACAGCCCGCGCATCAAAGACTTGCTGACCTGTTTCTGTGCAATCTCCATGCCGCGCCCGTCGACATTTTTATTTTTTGTCAGGAAGGAAAGCAGCTCGCCGTCACCGCAGCCAATATCCAGTACGCGTGAGTTGGGTTTGATGAGGTTAGCGATGATCTCGAGATCGAAGCGGATTTGGTGTCGGATGATGTTTTGGCCGATGTCTTGCATTGCAGGAGTTGGTAGGGGTTGCTGTTGTAGGTTGGGCTGGTCTTCAAAAACATGTCTCAGCAAATCCGACTTTGTCCAAAGTGATTGCTGCAAATCGAGGCTGTTTTGTCAGAGCCTTTTAAACCAAACCAAGCTTTTGCGGTCGGAATTTTTTAACCCACACAGCGATCATTAGGCGGGTTAGGATGATTGCAGAGAACATTGAAGAGAGGATACCAATGGAGAGGGTGACTGCGAAGCCTTTCACTGGACCGTTGCCAAATAAGTAGAGGAAGAAGGCGACGATGAGGGTGGTAAGGTTGGAGTCAGTAATGGTACGGAATGCTTGATGGAAGCCCTGTTCGATGGAGGCAAAATTGGTTTTTTTTTCACGTAACTCTTCCTTGATGCGCTCAAAGATTAGCACATTGGCATCAACTGACATGCCCATCGTCAGCACGATTCCAGCGATGCCGGGCAAGGTTAGAGTAGCGCCGAGCACAGCTAACACAGCGATGATGATGGCGATGTTGATGAGCATAGCGATGTTGGCGATTAGCCCAAAAAATCCGTAAAACAGCATCATGAAGAAGCCGACGAAACCAATGCCAACAAGGACGGAAGCCTTACCACTTTTAATCGAATCAAGTCCAAGAGATGGACCAACTGTTCTTTCTTCAATAACGTTAAGAGGTGTTGGTAGCGCACCAGCTCTGAGTAGAAGAGCTACCTCATTTGCTTCCTGCGTTGTAAAGCTACCAGAAATCACCCCGGATCCTTGATTGATTACACTGTTGATACGGGGTGCAGTGACAACATGTCCATCAAGTACAATTGCGAAAATTTTGCCGAGATTATCTTTGGTGATCTGTGCGAATTTGCGTGTGCCGAGAGCATTGAAGCGAAAGCCTACTGCTGGCTGTCCCTCGAAGTAAGTTGTGTTGGCATCGACGAGCAAATCACCGCTAAGCACCACCTCTTTTTTTATTGGATATTGGTGACCCTGTGCGTCGAAAATCCGCATCACATCTGGATCGGCCTGATTTTCAGACAGGAAGTGAAAAGTCATTTTGGCGGTTTTGCCGAGGATAGATTTAAGCTCGGAGGAATTTTCAATGCCGGGAACTTGCAGCAAAATTCTGTTCTCGCCTTGTGCCTGGATGGTTGGTTCCTTTGTGCCATTTTCATCAACACGACGGCGAATAATCTCAATTGATTGTTGGATTAGATTTTGGCGAATTGTCGTTTTTTCTGCTTCGGGGAAATAGATCTGGAACTGGCCTGAATTCTCATCGATCTCGATATTTCCGCTAAGTTTACGGATGAGTTTCTTTGCTGATTTCTTTTGCTCATCATCGATGATGGTGAAAATGACTTTGCTGCCGGTCAGCTCAGGGATTACGCGGATCGATTCATCACGAAAAGAATTTTTTATCTCATCACGCAGATTGCCGAGCTGCTCCTTGATGTAATAATCAAAATCTACCTCGAGCAACAACTGTGACCCGCCTCGTAAATCAAGGCCGAGATTCACTTTTTCTTTCGGTAAGAATTTCTGGATTGGCGAATCTTCTTTTTGCATCAATAGCGACGGAGCCGCGTAAATCAAGGATGCAACGCAGATGGTTGTGATGAAGAAGATTTTGGTTTTGGAGAAGTTAAGCATTTTTGATTTTTGATTTTTGATTTTTGATTTCTTCTGCGTCCTTTACCAGCTCGCTTACATACTGCTTCAACAGCTTAATTCTTACGCCTTCGGCGATTTCGATTTCGATTTGGTTTTCTTTGGTGAGTACGTCCTTCACCACCCCAACAATCCCGCCGCTTGTTACGACGTTGTTACCGATTTTGAGGTTATTCACCATCTCCTGATGTTCCTTCATCTTCTTGCTTTGTGGACGGATGATGAGCAGATAAAAAATTGCAAAGATTGCGATTAATGGAACAAAACTTGCGAAAGAAAATTCTTGCGGAGCAGCTTCGGCTGCGGCTTGTGCGAAGGCTGGGGAGATGAACATATTTTTGATTTTTGATTTAGGATTTTGGATTTGTGGTTGAGGTAAGTTTGATCTCGAGCGTTTCTCCTCCACCATTGGCGGCGGATATTTCTTGTTCGTAGCTCTTGATGTAGCAAAGGGCGTTGGCCTTGTCTTCGCAGAAATAAATCGTGCCTTGAAGTAGGTAGTTTTTTGAGGTGCTGAGTTTTGGCAGCTTCATTTCTTTTTGCTTAACCCCGTTCCAGTCGAAGCTGGCGACGAGGTTTGCCTGATTTATGCCGGTGATTTCTAGTAGATTTATAAAGCTCGGACCTTGTTCGTTGATCTTCCAACCTTCGTCGAGAATGACTTTTAAAACTATTTCCGTGTTGGCCTTAAGCTTAGTCTTGTCAGATTTTTGTAAGTTTGGGAGATATTCCAAAAATCCTTCTTTTGGCAGTTGTAGAGCGGGCATTACATTCAGAATCTCCGCATTTAAGCTGCCACGATTTACGACTAAAATGCGGTTATTGTTGGAGTCGGCTATGTAGAAGCGATCAAGTGCGGACGTGATTCCATCCGGTTCATCAAACTCAGATTTAATTGTTAATTTGCGCAGCTGTTTGCTTATGAAGTCATATTTGCGAATCACGTGGTTGTAGCTGTCGGTGATGTAAGCGCCGGTGTCGTCAACCATTAATCCAAGCGGATGTTGTAACTCGGAATTAACGAGATTCGTTATCTCGCCATCCTGTGTAACCACATTCAGCGAAGAGCTCATCGCATCCAGAAAATAAAGCTTTTCACCAAAAGCAGCAAGATCGGAAGTTTGATTAAGATTGTCGGCGAGTGCAGAAATGGAGCGGGTTTTAAAGTTATAAGTTAGGATCTGATTAGTGCCGGCATTGGCGATTACGATGCTGTTTTTGTTTGGGAAAAATTCGAGATCATAGGGGTAGGAGAGGTTGGTGTTTTTATCTTCCGATATTGTTTCAAGCGCTCTGCCCCTGACTCCAGAGCCAATCAAGGTCGAAACTTTTTCCTCTTTTAAATCGATGACACGCAAGGCGTGATTGCCGGAATCAGCAACGTAAATCTTGCCATCGCTAAAGAGTGTTCCATGTGGTTCAGCGAAAGATGCAGCATCAAAAGAGCCGTCGACAAAAGCGTTACGACCAGAGCCGATTTTGGTGAGGATTTCTCCGGTTAGCGATGAGATGATGATGTTGTGTTGTCCGCTGTTAGAGATGATGAGAGCGGGCGCGCGATGGGATTTGTAGGAGAGGTTGCGGACATATTCGATTTTGGTTGGAAAGCTTAAAACATTGCCGATGGTGTTGTAGCGCTCGAGTAGCACTGGCAATGGTTCGCGGGTGATTTGTGAGTCATATTTCCTGACTAGTTTTTTGATCTCGTCCTTGATTTTTTCTGATTCATTTACGCCGGTAAAAATTTTCTCCACATTGCCGTGCGGATTAATTAGTACAAAGCTCGGCCAAAGCTTGATTCCAAAGCTGTTCCAAATGTTTAAGCTGGAGTCATTGATGACCGGAAAATTGATCTCATGTTTTAAAATCGCTTTTTTGATTGAGGCGCCACTCTCAGCTGAGAAGCGGGCGGAATGCACGCCGATGATTAGCAATCTGTTGCCGAAGCGCTCTTCAAGATGTTTGATTTCTGGCAGAGTTTGGATACAGCTGATGCAGGAATATGTCCAAAAATCGAGTAGGATGACACGGTTTCTAAAATCGTCTAAAGCCAGAGGGCGTGAGGTGTTAAACCATTCCTGATTTGGTGCGTTGCTGAGTTTGGTGATATCGGAATTTCTGAAATCTACGAAAAAAAGCAGCCGCGAAAAAATTAAAAAGACTAGCCAAAGGATGATTAGCGCTGAGGCGATTAGGAGGAGCAATGATTTATCTTTGGAGCTGAGCTGCATTGCAAAAATTTAGTGCCCAGTGCTCAAGTATGGACTGCTACGGCTTCGCCTCATAATGACGAAGAGGATTAGTATAATCACTACTTCCGTCATTGCGAGCTAAGCATAGTTTAGCGAAGCAATCTATTCCGAGCACTGGGCACTGATATTTAGAAAACGATTTCACCGTTTCTCGCCTTTTTCCTGCGAGCAACACTTTCGTCTCTTCTTCTTTTGATTTTTTCTGATGGTTTTTCGAAGGCCTTTCTTCTTCTAGCTTCTTTTACCAAGCCTTCTCTCTGAGCCTTTTTTCTGAAAGCACGAATCGCCATTTCGAGATTCGACTTTCCGCTGACTTGTACATGCATCTTAAATTACCTCCTCTGGTCTTGTGTGAATTAAATTAAACTTGTGGATCGATCCAAGAAATATTGCCGTCTTTGCGGTGATAAACAACATTGATCCTTTTGTTCTTATTATTGACGAAGACTAGAGTTGGAAGGTTTGCCAAATCCATTTTCATGATCGCTTCATCAACCGAAAGTTCTTCAATGGCAGTGGTTTTTTCGGCGACAACCTTGTGTGACTCGTCGGCTATTTCCTCCTCCATATCGGCAAAGACATCGAGATTTAGTGGTGGGAGGACGTATTTTGCCGCATCGATCACTTTGTAATTCGGTTCGACTGACTTCAATCCGCCGCCTTGACGATGGTAATTTTTAATCTTGCGTTTGTAGCGACGAAGCTGCTTGGCAGCACGTTCAGAAGCTTCGTTAAATGCGGCATAAGCGTCACCAGCTTCACCATCAGCCTTAACGGCAATTCCACCACGAACACCTTCATTTACAGTAAGAGATACTTTGAAGAGATGACCATTTTTAACAAAATGCACCTCAGCACTGACGGCATTTTCAAAATATTTTTTAACCGATTTTTCAAGATTTTCTTGTACATATTGAGTCAGCGATTGACCAACGTCAGTATGCGATCCAAGGACACGAACCTGCATATTTTTTATTAGTTTTTTAAATTGAGGGATAGGGGGATGGTGCTTTAGATGGTGATGTGTTTTGTGACGATGCTAGAAACGCTTCCCAGAAACATCAACTTGGAACTAATCTTAATGTAGAAGTAACCGAATCGGGATTTTGGGGAGGCTCGCCTCGATATTTTTACGGGTTTTTTTGTGTTCTAAATTCTTGCATTACGTGGATATTATTTTGTTAGAAAGGATTGTGCCTCTAGACAGGCGTTGGTTTTATTAATGTAAATCAGGAGTCGAATATGAAATTAATTATAATTGCTTTAGCTTTCGTGGTATCAGCTGTAATTTTTGTTGGTATTTCAAAAGCTTTTGCCGCCACGGCTGCAAGTGCGCCAGTCGCAATAGCGAATGCGAAAAAGTCTGATAGAGACGCCGTGATGTCTGCGTATGATAATTTTTATGTGGCGTTAAATGAGATGTTTGCTGGTAGTGCGGAAAAAATGGTAGCGACTTGGTCGCATTCCGATGATGTGTCTTACATGGGCCCCGACGATCTTTTCTTGAAAGGGTGGAAAAACATAGCAGCGAATTGGCATGCGCAAGCGGCGAAAAAAATGGGCGGTAAAGTTGTGCCGCAAGATGTGCATGTTGTGATTGGTAGCGATATTGCGATTACTAACAATTATGAAGTAGGAGAAAACCTTGATGCAAAGGGGGAGGTGGTGAAGGTTTCGATACGCGCAACTAACGTTTTCCGCAAAGAAAATGGTGAATGGAAAATGATTTCGCATCACACTGATTTGCTACCATTCTTGTCTGATAAGAAATCAAATTGATCGCTTCGCAAATTAGTAAACTGTCCCCAGATTTCTTGTTTTGCCACTAAAGTGGCTCGCAATGACGGAGATAAAGAATTTATACCGAATCTTGATACTGTAAGATGAAACATCTTTCTTAAGCGCGATGGGGGGTTATTCCTTTAAACAACAATATACCACTTTGTGATCATGAGCTAATTAACAAAATCCGGACAGAAATATCTAATGCAGCCACATCCTCAGCATCTAGCTCTAATACTTTACCAACTTCGGCAGTAGCAGGCAATGCGTCCAGACTAACAGGTCATAAGAGAAGCTTTGAAGATGCCGGATTTTGATAGGTAAAAAATTCCCTCTGC
>VGDN01000045.1 GCA_016869695.1 Alphaproteobacteria bacterium | reverse complement strand
TGCGTTTGGAAGCGTTTTTGGCTAGATCAGACGGAGTAGGAATTGGATGTTTGAGTGTGGTGCCTAGAGGCGGAATCGAACCACCGACACAAGGATTTTCAGTCCTTTGCTCTACCGACTGAGCTATCTAGGCCTAGAAGGGGCGCGGCAACCTATGAAGGGGCTTTTATTTTGCAACTTGGGTGGACTTAAGGAAAACCGCTTCGCAAAATCTCACCAAACTTTTCCAAATAAAAATGCTCCAAAATTTCTTACGAACAATCCGCGAAGAAAAGAAAGTTGGCCAGAGCGAATTGGCCAAGAAGATTGGCGTAAGCAAACAGCTGTTGTCTGGTTTTGAGAAGGGACGTAGTGGAATCTCAAACGAGGTTTTGTGTAAGTTAGCAGAGGTATTGGATGTAACGCCGGATGCAATTTTAACCGGTAAATCTACCAAACCATTTGATGAAAAAGGACGTAAAAAATTAACCGCAGCAATGAACCTTGCCTTCACTGTTTATGCGGATCAATTCGACAAGGATGTGCTCATTAAAATAGCCACAGAGATCTATGGCTTTATGGTTGATTTTGATTCCACCAAAACAGAAATTGCGCGCAACAAACTCAAAGACTCCCTCGACGAAAAGATCATTTCTGGCCTTGCCGCTAAGGCCTTTCTGGATCTCAGAACCCGTCCTTAATCTCGCTAAGCCGAGCCAGCTATGCTGGTTTTGCAAGCACCGCAGCGTAAGCGTACTTAGACGTACGTGCGCAGCGGAGCGCAACGAAACCAGCATAGCTGGCTCGGCTTAGCGAGATTTAGGACAGGTTCTTAAAGAATTAAGTAATGCAACAAGACGAAAAGAAGTTGGCCAAACAAGAGTTGGAGAAAATCTTTGACCATCGTTTTAAGTGGCTACAAGCAGGCAAGATGTTGCGCGGACGCTTTGCTAAGTCCTTACAAGAAAACCCAAAGCTGAATCTGATTTTAAAGTGGGTATTGATTGCCAATATTGGTGTTTGGGTGTCTCTTGCAGTGATGTTGCTGAAAAAATAATCTTGTAAATTCTCAATCAGATTGCGGATTTACTGCGATACAAACCAACCGCACGAACTATCATGAAACGATACATACTCCTAATCGAAGACGAAAATTTTCAGGCTGAGTTATTTGCTCGCATCATTGAGGCTGAAGTCAAGGAACGTGATTACAAAGTAATTACTCTTGGCAGCGGTCGCGACGCGTTGAAGTTCTTTGCTGGCGAAGAAGTGCTAAAAATCAAAACGGAGGAAGTGGGTTTGGTGCTACTGGATTTGGCAATCCACGATGTTTCTGGATTGCAAGTTCTTGCCAAGATTCATCCTAAAATTCCGGTAGCAGTGTTGAGTGCAAATGAAGATGAAGATGTAAAGAAAGAGGCGCTGCGTCTGGGCGCGCAGGATTATTTTGTGAAGGGAAAAAACCTGGAAGAGCTAAACAGGTTGCGTAGGTTCATCCTACATAAAATGGGATGAGCAATTGGCGTTTATTTTTCTAACAGGGAGGAAGTCGTGAGCTTTCCAGTTAGTATTGGTGCGGATGAAAAGACACCAACCGGCAAGACGCAAATCATCGCTAAGAAAGAAAATCCGACCTGGATTCCACCGCTATCGATTAGTGAAGAAAATCCGGCCTTGCCCAATGAGGTACTGCCCGGACGTGGTAACCCACTGGGTAATCATGCTTTGTATTTGGATGCATCGCGCAATACCAAATGGCAGCGCATTGTGATTCACAGCACCAACACATCTTTGGCTCATTGGCTCCAAAATCAGTCATGGCTACATTTGGCTTTATCCAAAGGATATCGAGAAGCTGTCTGACTTAGTCGAGATTGGAACGGTGGTTCGAGTCGTGGATAAGACGGTAAAGATCGAAGAAATTGATAACAGGATTTATCTCGAATCACACCAAAGGAACCAGTCACAATGGCTCCTGGCACCATCTGCAAACGCATTAGAGACTGCGCTAACAAAATCGACTGGGATAAGGCGAATAAAGTGCTTACCAAAAATCTCGATATCCCAATTGATGTAACCAAAAGTGATTCCGTAAAGGGTTCAATCTAAAAGGGGTTCTGACCCCTTCAAACCAAATAGGATTAACATGCCTGAGACCATCTTCACCAAACCAACAAAAAACTTCCCGAGTGATGTAGGGGCGAACAATTTGCGGCGACTTTCCAGATTAACTAGATCGGAAAAGATGATGGATATATCGACAAAATCTTTACTGGCTGGAGTGCTGATTTTGCTGACTTTGGCGGCCATGAATTATTTTCAGCCAACATTGGTTGGCATGGATGCTTTACTCATTTCTTTAGGTACAACTTCTCTCATTTTTTACTCTCGTCAGGTAGGCCGCTTACAGAGAGAAATCGACGAAGAGGATCAGGTTGCACGCCTTTCTCGACAAAAAACGTTAGGACTAGAAATCGCGAAACTTCGAGGAAAATCGGTTCTGGATTTTTTAAAGGGAATATTGATTGATTCTGCGCATAACGGACCGGAGCAGTGGTCAAAAACTCCGAATTTTGCCGTCATAAAATTCTCTGCAGAAAGTGAGTTATCGCCCTTAGTGATAATGGCTGAAAGCATTTTGGAAACTATGCCGCACGATGCATCTAAGCAGGATCTGGTGAATATGTTGGACAGTTGTTACATATTAACCCCCACCTCAACAGTTGAGAAAACCTTCGCAAAGCTCGACAGAGATTTTGTGCAGCAGCGCACTGATTTTTTCATGAGCGCAACCAAGACTGATTACCAAGGTCTCGGCAAAATCGACGATGCGCGTGTGTCACAAGCGATTTTGCTCGGCGCTGTTTTTGCGAGGATTAATCATCCGGAAAAATTTGGTTTAGAATCTAAGGTAGTTGAAAAAATAAACCGACTCAAAGCGCGTTATCCTGAAATCGGCAAGATGGCAAATGAACATTTCTTTGAACTACATCAAGTAGACAATCTAGGATTTCCCGCTTTGGCCGCATTATCTCTAGCGCAAAATGGGCATTGTGATTTTGAGCAAATAAGGGCGGAAAAACCCAAAGAAAATAGGACAAAATCCAGCGATGTGATGGTGACAGGAGCGAGGAAGATGTTTGGCAATAGAGAACAGGGGGCTGTTAAGTAGTAATCTACAACACTTCTAAGAACCTGTTTAGCTTGTCTGACTTAGGTAGCGAAAGCGTGGCAACTCTAGCGACAGATTTGGGTTAAAATGAGCAACTTCAGATTTTCCTCATCGGTCCCAACCGTTGCGCGCATACAATTCTGCAATCCATAACCACTCATTTCGCGAAGAATTATTCCCTCATCTAAAAGCTTCTGATTCATTTTTTGGCATTTTTCTGCAGAGCCAAAATCAAGCAGAATAAAATTCGCAACTGACGGCCAGGCCTTGATCTTACTATGTCCAGCCAATTCATCAAAAAATATTTTCAGCCATTTTTGGTTGTGAGCTTTTGAGGCCTGCAAAAATTCTTCATCCCCTAGCGCCGCCACAGCAGCGGCTTGCGCCGGTCCACCAACATTAAATGGACCACGAATCTTGTTTAGAATTTCAGCGATGTAGCTCGAAGAATAACACCAGCCGATACGCAGCGACGCGAGTCCGTAAATTTTGGAAAAGGTGCGCGTGACCACGACATTCTCATATTTATTCACCAACTCGATCGCATTTGGATAATCCACCGCATCCACAAATTCTTCATAGGCATGATCGAGCACGAGCAGAATATTTTTTGGTATGCCGGCGATTAGGCGATCGATTTCCGACTTAGAAAGATAAGAGCCGGTAGGATTATTTGGATTTGCTAAAAAAATAATTTTTGTTTTTGGTGTGATGGCGGCAAGCAGCGCATCAACATCGGCGCATAGATTCTTTTCCTTCACCTTCACCGGCTTCGCGCCAACACGAAGCGCAGAAATTGGATACATCAAAAATCCATGTTCGCTGTAGATGATCTCATCGCCAGCGCCAGCAAAGGCCTGGGTTAGTAGCGCAATAATCTCATCTGAACCCGCTCCACAAACTATCCTCTCGGAAGAAATTTTATTCTTGCAAGCCAGCGCCTCACGCAGATCGGTGCATGATCCATCGGCGTAACGAAAAATTTTCTCGCCGTGATTTTTGTAAGCCTCAACCGCCCGCGGACTCGCGCCCAATGCGTTTTCGTTGGAGGAAAGTTTAATCACTTTCTGACTACCAAGCTTAGCTTTGCCGGGAACGTAATTTTCGATTTGGGAGAGGTAGGGATGGGCTAAAAGTTTCATTTACTGCTTAAACTCCATCACCACCTGTCCAATCCCCACAACATCGCCTTCATTAAATTTGATCTTGCCGATTTTGACGTCGTGGTCAGTGCGGATGGCGTTTTCCATCTTCATGGCTTCAATCACCACCAGCTCCTGTCCCGCCTTAACCTCATCTCCTTCTTGCACTTTGAAGCGCACGATTTTGCCGGTGATTGGCGAAGTGAGGTTCACTGGTTTTGCATTTTTCTCGATCTTCGGCATGAATTTGGAAAGCTCGGCGATGCGCGGAGTGAGGACGCTGACAAAGGCGTCGAGACCGGAATATTGCAGGAGATAGCTGCCAGTATTGTTATTCTCACGCACCTTAACCCCAACATTGCGACGGTTGATCATCCCTAAGAAAAGCTTGTCACCATTAGTCCAAGAATTTTTCACCAGAATCTCTTTGCGATCACATTGAAGGCGCAGAAAACCCAGCTTATTTTCAACAAGATTTACCAAAAAAGACTCGTTGTCGATCACCACCACCCAGCGCTCGGAAACTTGCTTCTCTCGGTTGCGTAGCTGCCCGGTCATGTGACCGTTACGTTCGTAATTCTTTAAGAAAATCTGCATAGCCACGCCGATCAAAACCTCTTCCGATTCGGAATCGATTTCACTGCCGGAAAAACCTTTCGGGAATTCTTCTTTGATGAAGGCAGTGGAGATGTCGCCGCTAACGAAACGCTCATTCTTCATGATGGTTTCCAGAAAGCTGATATTGTGCGAAACACCACCAATCGCAAAACTGCCTAGCGCTTGGCGCATATGCGTAATCGCCTCATTTCTATCTTTGCCGTAAGAGCAAAGTTTGGCAATCATGGCATCATAAAACATGCTAACCTCGCCGCCCTCATAAACGCCGGAATCAACGCGAACATTGCCGCTCCTCTCTGGTTCGATATAAAGATTGATACGTCCCGATGATGGCAAAAAGCCGCGTGCCGGATCTTCGGCATAAATCCGCGACTCCATCGCCCAGCCCTTGAGCTTAACATCTTCCTGCGTGAATGGCAGCTTCTCACCGAGAGCGATTTTGATCATTAGCTCGACAATGTCATAACCAGTGATGAGCTCAGTAACTGGATGCTCCACCTGCAGGCGCGTGTTCATTTCCAAGAAGTAAAAATTCTTATTCTTGTCCATGATATATTCGATGGTGCCGGCAGAAAAATATTTCACCTTAGCCGCCAGCGCCTTGGACTGTGCATAGATTTTTTGTCGCGTTACCTCATCAACAAAAGAGCTCGGCGCTTCTTCGATTACCTTCTGATTATTGCGCTGAATCGAGCATTCGCGTTCACCCAGGCAAACTATATTTCCCTGTTTATCAGCAATTACTTGGATCTCGATATGACGCGGATTCTCGATGAATTTCTCGACGAAGATGCGGTCATCAGAAAATGAGTTGCGCGCTTCGTTAGAAGCAGAAAGGAAAGCCTCAGCAACATCTTCTTTTTTCCAAACAATTCGCATCCCTTTGCCACCGCCGCCGGCAGAGGCTTTGACCATTACTGGAAAGCCGATTTTTTCAGCGATTTGTGTCGCTTCAATTCCATCCTTGATGATTCCAATATGGCCGGGAACCGTGCTGACATTGGCTTCAAGCGCTAGCTTCTTCGACTCAATTTTATCGCCCATCATCTCAACTGAATAAACCGACGGACCAACAAATATCACACCTTCCTTTTCCAGCGCTTCCGCAAAGTTACGATTTTCCGACAAAAATCCGTAGCCCGGATGCACCATGGTCGCGCCAGTTTTTTTGATGGCAGCAATGATTTTTGGGATGTTGAGATAACTCTGTGAAGATGGCGAATGACCAATATTCACAGCCTCGTCGGCCATTTGCACAAAGAGCGAATTAGTATCAGCATCCGAATAAACCGCGACGGTCTTGATACCCATTTTGCGGCAAGTTTTTATGATACGGCAAGCAATCTCGCCGCGATTAGCGATCAGTAATTTATGCATGTTGGAGTGATTGATTGAGTCCTAGGAAAACGCATGCACCCTAAATCCAAAATCCAAAATCTAAAATCAAAAATCCGATGAACCTATCCCCCTATCTCCGCCTCACCCGTCTCCACCAGCCGACTGGCATTTGGCTGCTATTTCTGCCTTGCCTGTTTGGGATTTTTCTGGCGCAGAAATCGGCGCATTTGCAAATGATCGAACTCGCCTGGATTATTTTTTTATTCCTCGTCGGCTCAGTAGTGATGAGATCCGCCGGCTGTGTGATTAACGACCTGTTCGACCAAAAATTTGATGCGCTGGTGGCGCGTACTAAGTCACGACCGCTGGCGGCAAAGGAGCTTTCGCGGCAGCGCGCCTTTATTTTGCTCGATCTCCTACTCCTGCTTGGCCTGGTGATTTTGCTGCAGTTCAATCAGCAAACAATTTTTAGCGGATTTATCGCTCTGGCTCTGGTCGCAACCTATCCCCTGATGAAGCGCATCACCTACTACCCACAAATTTTTCTCGGCCTGACTTTTAATTTTGGCATTTTGATGAGCAGTCTGGCAATGCTCGGAAATATTAGCCTCACGACAGTTCTTCTTTATACAGCATCAATTATCTGGACGGTGATTTACGACACGATTTACGCCTTCCAAGACATCGAGGATGATCTTCGCTTCGGCGTAAAATCGACAGCGATTAAGTTCAAAAACCAGCCAAAGAAAATTCTGGGATTTCTTGCCTTGATGATGCTGGTAATCCTGATCATACTTGGCTTCGTGGCCGATCTCTCTTTTGGATATTTTTTCGTAATCCTGCTTTCTTGCTCCGCCCTAATCTCTCAAATCCAGAAATATGATTTGGCAACGGGGGCTTTGAAGCTGTTTAAGAGTAACGTCTGGATTGGGGTGGGGATTGCGTTGGCGGTGTTGTTGGGATGAGCGAGGGAAATCAAAAATCAAATCTCAAAATTCAAAATGCTGTGCGTCTGGTATTTGTGCTATCTTTCAGCATTTTTCTTTTTGCGTTACATTTTGAATTTTGAGATTTGATTTTTGATTTCTGTCTAAATCCAACCTCGCATTCTTGGAATCGGACTACGGTTTTTCCCGGTTAATTAAGGCAAAATGAAAATCGGAATTTTGGGGGGGAGTTTTAACCCACCACATCAAGGACATCTGCACATTAGCGAGCTAGCGCGAAAACAGCTTGGACTCGACCAGATTTGGTGGGTTGTTGCTGAAAAAAATCCACTGAAAGATCCAAAGGATTACCAACCGTATGCGGGGCGGATCAGGCAATGCCGGGTTTTAGTTGGCTGTCACCCACGAATTAAAATCTTGCCACTCAAAGAGATTTACACCGAAAAATTACTTACGCGCTTAAAGCAAAAACATCCACGACACCACTTCTTCTTTATTGCCGGAGCAGATGTTTTGGCGGATCTACACCGCTGGAAGAATTTCAAAAAAATACTCGCCAAAGTGGATTTGGTAATTTTTGCCCGCGGGCAAAAATTGCTGCAAGCCCAACAGCTGCCTGCTTGGAAATTTATTAAAGTCAAAAATCGCTACCAACTTTTCTTCACCAAAACCGATCCCACTTCTTCAACTAAACTACGTACAACGTCATGCTTCGACAAGCTCAGCATGACAGAACCCGTCACCCTGAGCCTGTCAAATGGTGACAAAACTAGCTCAAAATGACCTACATCGTCGACACCCACTGCCACCTTGATTTACTTGAGGAAAATGGCATTGGCCTTGAGGAAATCGTCAAAAATTCTCTGCAAAATAATGTCCGGATTTTGCAGACGATTTGCACGCGCATCACCGAGATCGACAAGATTTTGGCTTACACCAAAAAACATGATTTCATCTACGCCTCAGTAGGCGTACATCCCTGCAACGTAACGGAACAACCGGTAGTTAAAGCGGATGAGATCATCAAACTGTGTGCGACAAATCCAAAAATCATCGGGGTCGGCGAGACCGGGCTGGACTACTATCACGACCGCAGCGCAATCGACTTACAAAAATCTTCATTTCTCGAACACATCAATGTTTCACGTGAAACATTCCTACCGCTGATCATTCACTCACGCGATTGCGACGCTGACATGATTCC
>VGDN01000044.1 GCA_016869695.1 Alphaproteobacteria bacterium | reverse complement strand
GACTTAGAAACAAGATTAAAGGGAGCCTCCTCCGAGAAAGAGAAAAAGGAAATTGAAAACGAACTCGCGGAAAAAAAATCAACATTATCCGGGATCGAAAGAGAACGAGCCGATGAAAGAAAAAAAAATAGTGAAAAAGCTAAAGAAGATCTTGGCGACTATTACAAAGGCGAACTCAAACATGACATCGAAGAGCTAGATGCAAAAGGCATTCCTTACAGCGTTTCACGCAGAGGAAATATGGTCTCAATAAGTTATACTGTCGACAAAAATGGAAATCCAATTGATCGCAGTAAGCCCATGACAGACTTTGTTAACGACATGAGTGATCTGCTAGGTGCGCTTAATATTTGGAGGGGAGTTTCTGATGGCGGACACAGAAAGAAAAACGATTTTAAAATAGGTGACAACGATCAAGAACACGAAACAGAACAAGACGGAAGCGAACATCAAGGGCACAAAAATGGTGAAGAATCAAAAAGCGCTTTCAATAAAGCCAAGAAAGAAGCAGAAGCAGCAGGATTAATTGAGTCAATTCGAAAGAATTCAGTAGACACAGAATGGTATGATGATGATCGCTTGATGAAAGCCGCCGCCACAAGCCTAAAATATCCAAATAGAAAAGATGTTGAATTATGCGGATCGATTCCGATTGGAGATCACTTACCAGAAGAACTTAGTTCAGAACTTTTGGGCGACCGAATCAACTCAGCAAAAGAATCGGCAAAAGCTGGTAAGACATGTTTGATGGGATTTCAGATTGGCGATAACCATTGGGTTGGTGGTGCGATGGCTAAAGATGGTAAAGGAAATTTGGTATTCCTTCACAACGATCCTTTTGGCAATGAAATGCATCGAGACTTAAGAGCGAGCTTAGAGGGGCAAGGAATCAAAATAGTCGACATGACAGTACGTCAACAAAATGATGGTCATAATTGTGGGGTTTACACAGCGGATAATTTAGCAAAATTTGTCGACGCTCTCGATGAATCAAAAAAAACCGGACAAGGAATCAACGAATTAAAAGAGGAATTAGGAAAAGAGTTAGCTGGCTCAGAAGGGCGGGGTGCAGAGCTCAGGGAGAAGCAATCTAAAGCAATCAAAAGTTTAGATGATGTAATAATTGGATCTTCAGCTAAAGAAGCATCAGAGGCCTCAAAGGGTGGTGGTCGTGGTGGCTGATAAAGCTCGCCAAGAAACACCGCACAAGTCAATAATGATGATTCTTACACCACTTAGGAATAATAACGGAAAAAAATAACCCGTCTTTTGATTAGCTCTGCAATTCAGAACTGCATTTATTTAAGGTGCGAGAAGCTCTAGCGATTGGATTGGTGAGATAGAAATCGAAATCTTGGGTGACGATTTTTTCTGTTGTGAGATTTTCTGACAGGTCGCAAGACTTGATCCAGCCTAGCTTGGCGAGATGTTGTAGGTCAGGATTTTTCTTTAACTCAAAGCCAAGTTTT
Organism: Alphaproteobacteria bacterium; assembly: GCA_016869695.1. Lineage (GTDB taxonomy): Bacteria > Pseudomonadota > Alphaproteobacteria > Rickettsiales > UBA1997 > UBA2645. Next base: position 6,931 of record VGDN01000044.1, on the reverse strand, counting down.
TCTGCTAACTCGGCAAGAATCTCCAAATCTGTTTTGGCTTCGCCTGGAGCGAAAACCGCGCGGGACGTGGTTTGTGCGCATCCTTCGAGATTGATGTAAATCGCTGTTTTTTCGCTGTAAGCCGCTGCTGGCAATATCACATCAGCAATATGCGCGCCGCGATCGCCGTGACTTCCAATATAAACCACGAAAGCATTTTTCAGTTTGGTGAAATCGATCTCGTCATCAACCGCGTGCAGAATCACAATTTTGATTTCGCCATTTTCAGTTTTTTTCAGGATTTCAGAGATGTTGGAATCGCCAACGAAACCAGTCGCCAAGCCGTTAATCAGGCCGGTTGATTTTGATAAAAAGTTAAAGCCATTCCAGTCTTCGCGAATCATGTTTGAGTCTTCGGCGATTTTCTTAGCCAGATTAAGTACCAGCTCTCCGTCTGGACGCGCGACCATATCGTGACCCAAGATCAACATCGGATTTTTGCCTTGCAGGCGGAAGTTTTTGAGAAGTGAGACATCATCTCCAAGATTTTCGTAACCATAGGTCAAGTCAGCATTTACACCGATCGCCGCGATTTTTAGCTGCTTGGTTAAAAATCTCTTTCTTAGGCGTGCATTAAGGATTGGCGCGTCTTTACGCGGATTAACCCCTATCAATAAACAGGAATCGGCTTGGTCAATTCCAGAAATCTTCGTGTTGAATAAATATGAAGCGGAGTCCGCGGCACTAAGCTTCTCACCCTTCAAGCGGCAATCGAAATTTTTTACTCCGAGCTTTTCGCAGATTTGTTTGAGCGCAAAAACTTCGTCGGCAGAAGAAAGCTGCCCACTCAACACCGCGATTTCACTAGGCTTAACAACCTTAATCACTTCAGTGATGGCTTTGCCGGCATCAGCAAAACTTGCTGCTTGGAGCTTGCCTTCGCGCTTAACATATGGCTTGTCGAGGCGCTGATATTTCAGACCATCATAGCAGAAACGCGTTTTGTCGGAGATCCATTCTTCGTTAATCTCTTCATTCACACGCGGCAAAATGCGCATTACTTCGATACCGCGCGAATCAATGCGGATGTTGCTTCCGACCGCATCCATCACGTCGATACTTTCGGTTTTTTGCAGTTCCCAGCTTCTGACTTTAAAGGCGTAAGGCTTAGAAGTGAGAGCGCCGACGGGGCATAGGTCGATTATGTTTCCCGAGAGTTCTGACTTAATCCCATGTTCAAGATAGGTCGTGATTTCCATATTTTCGCCGCGATTAACCGCACCAATTTCGCAAGTTCCAGCAACATCTTCGATGAAACGCACACAGCGTGTGCAGTGGATGCAACGTGTCATCTGCGTCTTGATCAGCGGCCCCATATTCTTGTCTTTCACCGCTCTTTTATGCTCGTGATATGCACTCTTGCCTTTGCCATATTGGTAGGCCTGATCCTGTAAATCGCACTCGCCGCCCTGGTCACAAATCGGGCAATCAAGCGGATGGTTAGCAAGCAAAAATTCCATCACCCCTTCGCGTGCTTTTTTCACCATTGGCGTATCGGTGTGAATCTTCATTCCATCCGCAGCTGGCATGGCGCAAGAGGCCACAGGCTTTGGTGGCATCCCCTCAACTTCTACCAAACACATGCGGCAGTTTCCGGCGATCGCTAAGCGTTCGTGATAGCAAAAACGAGGGATCTCAACATCAGCAACTTCGCAAGCTTGGATAATCGTTAAACCGTCAGGAATGGTTACGGCTTTGCCATTGATTGTGACTGTAAGCATTGATTGTTGTCGCTAAAACTAAAACGGAATCTCATCATCGGTTTCTTCTACTGCGATGTTGGTGTTGTTGTTGCGGGATTTATTTTGTGAGTAATCAGAACGATCTTGGCTACCGCTGTTGTTGCGATCGCGTGAATCGAGGATCTGCAAGCTCGAGTTAAAATTTTGTAAGGCGATTTCGGTGCTGAAGCGCTCGATGCCTTGATTATCAGTCCATTTTCTGGTTTGTAGCGCACCTTCGATGTAAAGCTTAGTGCCTTTCTTTACGTAATTTTTGATCACCCCGACCAAGCCTTGCGAGAAAACTACAACACGATGCCATTCGGTTTTTTCTCGCTTCTCGCCAGTATTTTTGTCTTTCCAGTTTTCAGAGGTGGCAAGCGAAAAATTCGCAACTTCGCGACCATCAGCCATTGAACGAATTTCCGGATCTTGTCCGACGTTACCGATTAAAATGACCTTGTTGATTGACATAAGAATGCTCCTGAATTTGTGGTTAATAGACCCTCCCGGGGGAGAGGCTGCACAAGCTAAAAACCGAAATATTAAAGGCTAGCCAAAGAATTTTTTACCTCTAGAAGGCCGCGCGTTTTTTGGAGGTCACATGAAAAAAATTTTATTACTCTGGCCAGGTAAAACTGCCCATTCTTTCAAAGAATTTTTTAGTCAAAAACCGTCAGAAAAATCGACGTCGTATCAAAGCATACGGCTAGATTTTACTAATGGTTTTTGGCAAAAAAGGCGAAGAAAAAATGGGCAGTTTTACCTGGCCAGAGTAATACTAACTTCTCTAACCTTAATTTTTGCCGTCATGAGCGGAGCGCAAGCGCAGAAAAACAAAGCACAGAATCTCGAAAATATTCTCTATATCGATCTGAAATATGGCCGCGTCGTCATTGAGATGTTGCCAGAAATCGCTCCAAAACATGTTGAAAGAATCAAAGCTTTAGCTCGCCAAAAATTTTACGACAGCATCGTCTTCCACCGCGTCATTGAGGGCTTCATGGCACAAACTGGAGATCCAACAGGAACTGGGATGGGTGGCTCAAAATTACCAAATCTCAAAGCGGAATTTTCTGACGAACCGCATATCCGCGGTGCGGTTTCGATGGCGCGAGCAATGGATTCAAACAGCGCCAACAGCCAGTTCTTTATCGTCACCAAAGATTCAAGATTCTTAGATGGTCAATACACCGTCTGGGGACGCGTGATCAAAGGCATGGAGTTTGTCGACAAAATCAAAAAAGGCGGTGGCAGAGATGGCAAGGTCACCGACCCAGATTCAATGCTGAAAGTACGCATAGCTTCAGACGTTAAGTAGATTTCTTGAGATAAACTTCCGAACCCATCTCTTTAAACTTTTCGGACATCTTCTCCATCCCATTCTCCGCTTCTTTTTGCTTCGCGGCATAATCGCGAACATCCTGGGTAATCTTCATCGAACAGAATTTTGGACCACACATTGAGCAGAAATGAGCGAGCTTCGCGCCCTCTGCTGGCAAGGTTTCGTCGTGGAATGATTTCGCCATTTCGGGATCGAGCGAGAGATTAAATTGATCTTCCCAACGAAACTCAAAACGCGCTTTCGAGAGCTCATCGTCATGTGCACGCGCGGCCTCATTGCCTTTAGCCAGATCGGCAGCATGGGCAGCGATTTTGTACGCAATAACTCCAGCACGCACGTCATCCTTATTCGGCAAGCCAAGATGTTCCTTCGGCGTTACGTAGCAAAGCATCGCCGTGCCAAACCAACCAATCATCGCCGCGCCAATCGCGCTAGTGATGTGGTCGTAAGCAGGAGCGATGTCGGTGGTAAGGGGACCGAGTGTGTAGAACGGAGCCTCGTGGCAGTAGGTCAGCTGCTTATCCATATTCTCTTTTATCAGATGCATTGGAACGTGACCAGGACCTTCAATCATCACTTGGCAGTCATGCTCCCACGCTGACTTCGTGAGCTCACCCAAAGTCTTTAACTCACCAAACTGCGCTTCATCATTAGCATCGGCAATCGAGCCAGGACGTAGTCCATCACCCAGTGAAAACGAGACGTCGTAGCGATTCATGATGTGGCAAATCTCTTCGAAGTTGGTGTAAAGGAAATTTTCCTTGTGATGCGCCAAGCACCATTTGGCCATGATCGAGCCACCACGCGAGACGATACCGGTAACGCGATTGGCAGTAAGGGGGATGTAAGAAAGACGTACGCCGGCATGGATTGTAAAATAATCTACACCTTGCTGCGCCTGCTCGATCAAAGTATCGCGGAATATTTCCCAGGTCAGTTCTTCGGCAATACCATCAACTTTTTCGAGCGCTTGATAAATCGGCACAGTACCAACCGGTACAGGACAGTTACGGATGATCCATTCGCGGATATTGTGGATGTTACGACCTGTCGAGAGATCCATCAGCGTGTCGGTGCCAAAACGCGTCGCCCAAATCATCTTTTCAACCTCTTCCTCGACGCCGGAAAAAATCGCCGAGTTGCCAATATTGGCGTTGATCTTCACCAAAAAATTACGGCCGATGATCATAGGCTCAGCCTCGGGGTGATTGATGTTGGCAGGAATAATGGCACGGCCTGACGCCACTTCGTCACGCACAAACTCGGCGGTGATTTTGTTGCTGCGAGTCATGTTTTCGCGTATGGCGATATATTCCATCTCCTTGGTAATCATGCCGGCGCGGGCATAAGCGAGCTGTGTTGGTTTTTTATTTTGCTTAGCGCGAAGTACGCTGTTATTAGCTAGATCGAATTCCGGCGCGGTAGATTTTGGATCTTTGTGATGTTGCAGCGCTTCATATTCCTCAACATCGCCACGCTCTAGGATCCACTGCTGACGCAGCTTAGGCAGGCCTTTATTGAGATCGATTTTATCTAAAAAATTTTGGTCGGTGTAACAGCCGGAAGGATCATAAGCAACGAAGGAACTCTTGTTGGACAAAGCAATCTCACGCATCGCAACGCACACATCAGAAAATCTTTTGCTTTGAACGTGAATTTTCTTGGAAGCGGGAAGTGGGCCAAGGGTAAGCTTTTTGCTGATCATTTTTTGAACATCTCTAACATTCTCCAGGTAACGAAGAAGCCGCCGAAGACGTTAATCGAAGCAATCATGATAGCGATGAAGCTAATGATGGAAACAAGGCCAAAAGTTTTTGCACTACCGACAGCAATAATCGCGCCAACGATGATGACACCAGAGATAGCGTTGGTCACGGACATAAGTGGAGTATGCAAAGCGGGGGTGACTCTCCAGACAACAAAATATCCAACGAAGCAGGCCAGAACAAAAACGGTCAGACCAAAAACAAACGGACTAATTCCGCCGGAATTGGCAGTGTAGTAACTCAACTCGGCAACCTTATTGATCAGCAAATCGGAGTCACGCGTGATCTTGTCGGAAAGCTCGATGATTTCTTGGAGGTTGGACATTGGATTTACGCAGTTTTGGTTGGGGCGGCAGGATTCGAACCTACGAGTGGCGGTACCAAAAACCGCTGCCTTACCACTTGGCTACGCCCCAATATTTTTAAACAGAAACTCATCCTACTCCCAGGATTTCTTAGGGCGACAGGATTATTCACAATCTTTTTTTGCGGCTGCGCCGCATGAGTTGAGTGAGTTGCAATCCGCTGCGCGGATTGTCGAACCTACGAGTGGCGGTACCAAAAACCGCTGCCCAGGAAATAAAACCTCACTTGGCTACGCCCCAATATTTTTAAACAGAAACTCATCCTACTCCCAGGATTTCTTAGGGCGACAGGATTACTCACAATCTTTTTTTGCGGCTGCGCCGCATGAGTTGAGTGAGTTGCAATCCGCTGCGCGGATTGTCGAACCTACGAGTGGCGGTACCAAAAAAACCGCTGCCCAGGAAATAAAACCTCACTTGGCTACGCCCCAGTAAATTTCTGATTTTTGATTTTGGATTTTTGATTTTGGAATCTTCTTACCACTTACCAACTTACCCCTAACCCCTAAAAATTTGGTGAGCACGGCTGGAATCGAACCAGCGACAACCTCATTAAAAGTGAGGTGCTCTACCGACTGAGCTACGTGCTCCCAAAAAGAAGGGCGGCGCATTAAATTTATGGCGAAAAAATAATCAACCCCAGCTTAGATAAACAGCGCTGATCACCAAATCCAAAATCAAAAAAATTAAAAATGATTCTAATCGCAATCCCTGCGCGTCTTGCTTCAACGCGCTTACCAAACAAACCACTCGCCGATATTCTTGGCAAAACGATGATCCAACGAGTTTATGAACAAGCGTGCGCGGCAAATCTTGGCGAAGTAGTGATTGCTTGCGATGGTGAAGAAATCGCCAATGAGGCAAAAAAAATTGGTGCAAAATTTGTGGTTACCGATCCCAAGCTTCCTTCTGGAACGGATAGGATTTACGCAGCACTGCGAGCCTTGGGTGGCGATTTCTCAGTGGTCGTAAATCTGCAGGGCGATCTTCCTGATATCGATCCACAAGTCATTCGCGCTGCCGCCAACGCTACTCTCGTGCATGATTGTGACATCGCGACAGTTGCCTCGAGAATCACGAACGAAGCGGAGATCAACAATCCAAATGTCGTAAAAATTGCTCGCGCGGAAAATGGCCAAGCCCTTTATTTCTCTCGTTGCCCCATTCCTCACGGTAACGGAGATTTTCTTCATCACATCGGGATTTACGCTTACAAAAAATCCGCTTTAGAAAAATTTGTGAAACTTGCACCGTCAATGCTGGAGCGACGTGAGAGCCTTGAGCAACTACGCGCTCTTGAAAATGGCATGAAGATTTTTGTCGAGATTGTCGATGCACATCCGCTCTCCGTCGACACCAGAGAAGATCTAGCGGCAATAACAAAAATAATAACGGACAAGCAATGAAGAACGGGGAGAAAACAATTGGTTGGAAGGAGTGGTTTGAGCTGCCCTGTCTAGGGTTGCCAGCGATTAAGGGCAAGATTGACACCGGCGCCAAAACCTCATCGCTACACGCTTTAAACATTGAAAGTTTTTATCTTGAAGATGTCGAATATGTACGTTTTGACGTACATCCTATGCAAAAAAATAAGCGACTTAAACGCAGCTGTGTAGCTCGGGTTGTAGAGCGTAGAATGGTTTCTGATTCCGGCGGGAAAAAAGAAAAAAGATTCGTGATTAAGTCAGATTTAAA
>VGDN01000043.1 GCA_016869695.1 Alphaproteobacteria bacterium | reverse complement strand
TTTTTAGAGGTTTTTCGCTAATTATAACCACATAAATCCATGGAAAAAAAGATAATATTGGTCCAATTGCAGTCCACCAATTTTGAACGAAGCTAGAGAAATATACTAATAATGAGAAACCGATCGCAATATCACCTGATGTCCCGAGTTTACGGAAGAAAATAGTATATCCAACCAGGTATAATGCCATTATTAAAAAATAATAAAGAGAATATGCGTAGTCAGGAGGTAGAAAATAAAATCCTAATAATAGCGGCTTGAATGGTATCGACCAATCTTTTATTGGCAGAGATGAAATTGGCCTTAGATCTTCTTTATAAATGGAGCTTTTATTATATCGCTCAAAATTATTATTGACTGCGATTTTGACAAAAGCAGTCTGTACCGCCCATTCATCGCTCCTTATTTGTCTTGGTTTGCCAAAAAATAAACCATCATTTTTTGCGCCAATCATTTCTAAAACAACGCCGTAAGATGATGGGGATAGTTTATTGCCAATATAAAATATTCCATATAATAAAAGTAGGAATAAAGCTAGATTGGTAATGGTAATTTTCTTAAAAATCACAATGATTCTAAAAAGAAGTTTTTGGTTAGTGATTAAGTTTGTGATTGCATTATGGATAATAGTTTTTCTAAGTAAAAGCAATTTTCTTAGTTTTTCTACCACAATATTATCTATTATTTCGCCAAGTAATTTTGTGATATTGCCAATGTTAATGGCTGCGATTGTCATTAATTCTTATCGATGGTTCTTGTTGTTAAGGTCTCAGAAAATTAATATCCCATTTCTTAAATGTTTGGAAATATATTATACCGGATATTCATTTAATTTTGTCTTTCCTGGTGGAATAGCTGGAGATATTGTCAAGATTACTCAAATTATCAAATGCAGTGATAACAAGTCTGTAGCGGCAATGTCGGTTATATTTGATAAAGGATTTGGATTAATATCATGCTGTTTGGTGATATTGTTTTTCCTGCCGCAGATTCTGCTAAAGATTAATGAAAGCGGGTGGGGGTTTATATATTCAGAATGGTTTATTCTGATATATTACAGCGCTGTTCTAATATTATGTTTATGTCTAAGTATTTTATTATATTTTCTGATACAGAATAAAGTTCTTTACAAGAGAGCTACATCATTTTTTGCAAAGAAGAAAAATAAAATATCATTATTTCTTTATAAAATAATCAAAGGAATTTTCTCTTATCGCAAATCTAAGAAGATATTATTTATTAATATGTTTATCGCCGTGTTTGTGCAGATATTAGTGGCATTTTGCTTATTATTATTAGGAAATAATATTCTTAAAATAAATATTGATTTAATATATTATCTCCTGTCCAGCATTTCTGCACAAATTTCTGGTATTATTCCAATATCTCCAGGTGGCTTAGGGGTGGAAGAGGGGGCGTTTGCAAATATGCTTTATCTTTTAAATGATAGAAGATTATTACAATATGCAACTATATATTTTGTTTTTAGAATATTTAGTTTAATTATTTCTATCCCTGCAATAATAATATTCTTCACCAGAAAGATAAACCAGAATCCGTCGTTAGAGTCACTCCGCTCTCGCTACCTAAGCCAGGATTCTGCTGGCTCGGCTCTGCGCTTTCGCTCCGGGAGTGTATGGAAGATACACAGTAAGTGCGGTTCTCGATTAGAACCAACAGAATCCTGACTTAGGTAGCGAGAGCGGAGTGACTCTAACGACGGATTTGGGATAAAAATCTTATGAAGTTATTAGTTATTCCGTCATCACTAGATATATCGCAACCATTTAGCGCCACCACAGCTTGGTGGATGTTATTAAAAGAATTATCTGAATTGGGAGTTGATATCATTGCTTCACCATATCAAGGACCGGCGATTGAGTCCTTGTGGTGGAGGTCGGCAAAAAATCCGGCAAAATGGCAGGGTGATTTATTTAAGAATGTGCGTAATATAAAGAGAAAATTTTTTCCTGTAAAAAATTTTAATAATACAAAAAAAGAATCAATATCTGATTATTTAATTCGCAAAACCGCCAATAATATAATTGCACCATTATGGTTAAGTCATATTGATAATATATTGAAGCAGGAACAAGATATAGATGCGGTAATATTTTTAACTACACCGCTTAATCACCTCACTGGAATTGCTAAAGAGATTATTACTAAATATCACAAGCCCGTGTTTTATTTTGATTGGGATATCCCTTCAAGCTTGCCATCAATGTTGGGCTTTTCTACTGGTTTTCGGATATATCATGGTGCTGATTTAAGTGAATATACCGCGTTTATCATTAATAGTATTGGTGGTGTGAATCTATTAAAGAAGATGGGTGTGAAGAATATACATACATTATTTATGGCTACTAACCCAGATATTTTTAAACCAGTTAATAATATTGGGCACGATATTGACATATTTTTTTATGGTAATGGTCGAGAGTATCGAGATGAATGGATAGAGAAAATGATATCAAATCCTTCTCGTAATTTACCGAATAAAAGATTTGTTGTGCAAGGAAGAAATATTGGTGAGGTTGGTAAGGCGGAATTAATTCAGAATTTTGGTACTAGTAAAATACGCAATAATGTTTGTCGTAGCAAAATAAACCTTTCTATTACTCGCAGTACCCAAGCTAATCTATATGGCACAACACCTGGCCGTCCATTTGAATTGGCGGCAATGGAAAGTTGTACAATATCAAACCCACATAATGGAATAGAATTGTGGTTTGAGCCGGGAAAGGAAATATTTGTGATTAATTCTTATGAAGAGGCGATTGATCTATATCGTTATTTATTAAATAATGATGCTAAAAGATTAGAAGTTGGAAGGGCGGCTAGAGAAAGGGTTTTAAAGCAACATACATATCGTCACAGAGCGCAAGATTTGATCAATATTATCCAACAATATTTGTAATTGGCTTTGTCGGTGTATGAGTCACATCATAATTCAAGAAAGAAAGCAAAAGTTGGAATCCGATGATTATTGGAAGGGCGCAGAGCATAACGGTGCCGGCGGTTGCGGGATTAGATGATTCGATACTATATTGCCAATTTATTATACCAAAGATTATTCCGAGTATTAAAAGAAAACCACCAAGTGAAAGTTCAATTGAGGCAATAGAAAAATCACGTAGGTAATAATTATAAAATATACGTTTGAAGCTATTACAGATATGCTTTCTTGCGAATAAAAACATATTATCAAAGATTCTAAATCCGCTTTTCTCATTATTATATATTGGAGGCATTGGAACATCATACACCACAGCTCTAATGATATTTAGACGGAATAGCATATCAGATTCAAAGAAATATCTCTTATTTATCTTATCTAGTGGCAGCATTTTTAATACATCGCGACTAATCGCAGTATATCCATTAGTTGGATCAAATATATTCCAATATCCAGAAGAAATCTTATTCACGAAAGAGAGTATAATATTACCAATAATCCTGATTAATGGCATATCAGTTATTTCTTCAGGATAAAAAAATCTATTTCCTTTAGTATAATCAGCTTTGCCGGAAATAATTGGGGCGATCAGTGAATTAATCATCGATGGATCCATTTGCCCATCACCATCTAGTTTCACCAATATATCATTATCATCTTTTAATGCCTCCTTATATCCAGCAATAACAGCTCCCCCAACACCCTGATTAATATGGTTATAAATAACCTTCACCCTCTCATCTTTGCAAAATTCTCGAACATAATCACCGCTTTTTTGTGGGCAGGCATCGTCCACGACATATATATTTTTGATATGTGAATTAATGCCGCCAATAACCGAGATAATATTATCTCTAACTTGGTAGCATGGGATTATTACCGCTATTTTATTTGATGGCATTGTCGCTCAACCCCCTCCACACAAATTCCGTTGTAAATGGTAATAATGGCGCAGCGGCTTCGCACATCGTGACTAAAACCGTGTACAAAACGTCGTAAGCGTTTTGTTTGTCTTGATCAATATTATTTTCTTCGGCCCCCTTCCAAAAACGCTGACGATTTCTGCGGATATACCAGTTATTCAGTGCCTCAAAAAATTGATTAAATTCTTCGCAGGCAGTGACGGTGTCGTAGTTATTCATTGCCGCGTCGATTTTTTGTACTGAGGATTTCAACTTTGCCAAGATGTAGCGATCCAAAACATTGTCGAAATTTTTATTTAGCTCGATTCGTTTAGCCTTCACCCCGTCAGCATTGGCGTAGAGGCAGAAGAAGTTAAAAGCGTTGATTAATGGTTTGATCGACAAACGTAACGTGTCGCGTATCGCTTTTCCTTCCTTGTCGATGCGCAGTTCTTGTCCACGCATGACCGGTTGCGAAATCATGTAAAAGCGCATGGCATCTGAGCCGAGGCTGGAGAAAATTTCGAGCGGATCAGTATAATTTCGTAGGCGCTTGGAAAGTTTTTGTGAGTTCTCGTCAAGAATCGTGCCGTGACAAATAACGTTTTTGAAAGGCGCGCGATCGAATAGGGCGGTGGATAGAACCATCAAAGTGTAAAACCAACCGCGAGTCTGAGCGACATATTCGGTGATGAAATCCGCTGGGAAATTTTCCTCAAACCACTCTTTATTTTTGAAAGGATAATGCACTTGCGCATAAGGCATTGATCCGGATTCAAACCAGCAATCAAGCACGTCGGTGACCCGTTTGTAAGTTTCACCATCTTCAACAAAAGTGATCTCGTCGATGAAAGGGCGATGGAGATTGTCGATTTTTTTTCCGGAGATTTTTTCGATTTCAGCAACTGATCCAAAGACCTTTATCTTCCCAGTTTCACTTTTCCAAACCGGCACCGGACAGCCCCAGAAGCGGTTGCGTGTGATTGACCAATCTCTTGCGCCTTCGAGCCACTTTCCGAACTGCCCATTTTTTACATGCTCCGGAATCCAGTTGATGCCTTGGTTGAGCTCGACCATGCGATCTTTGAAATTGGTGACTTTCACGTACCACGAGCTGACCGCTTTGTAAATCAAAGGTGTGTCGGTGCGCCAGCAGTGAGGGTAGTTGTGAAGATATTGTTCGGTCTTAAGCCACAAGCCACTAGCCTTGAGATACTTGATGATGTCGTCATTGGTTTCGAAAACTTGGCGGCCTTTGAGTATAAGACCCCCCACCGGTTCGCTTACGCTCACCGACTCCCCCTCAAGGGGGGGGTGATTACCCTCCCCTTGAGGGGGAGTCGAATGCGAAGCGTTCGGGGAGGGGCGGGAAAGATCATACATCTCGGAAGTAAATCTTCCGCCCTCGTCGACCGGGCAGAGAGTAGGGATGCCGTGGGTTTTACACAAAATCTGGTCATCTTCACCAAAGCCCGGCGCCAAGTGCACGATGCCGGTTCCCTCTTCGGTAGAAACGAAATCGCCGTGAAGAACTTGATAAGAATTTTTGGTTTTGTTGATGAGATAAGGGAAAAGTGGTTTATATGTCAGCCCTATAAGCTGCGCGCCTTTCACGGTTTTTATTTTCTCAAACTCTCCGAGATCTTTAGCGAATTTTTCAATGAGAGAATTGGCAAGGATTAGGGCTTCATCGCCTTTCTTTAAAACCGCGTAATCAATCTCCCTTCCAACAGCGAGCGCTAGGTTCGAAGGCAGAGTCCACGGTGTTGTTGTCCAGACAATCAACGATGTTGGGGTCTGACCCCACTTTTCGATTTCAAACCTAACCGTCACCGCCTTACTTGCCTTCTGCCGGTAAGAATTATCCATCCTCGTTTCGAAGTTCGACAAAGGCGTTTGGCAAGCCCAGGAGTAAGGTACGACGCGAAAATCTTCGTAGAGTAATCCCTTGTCAAAAAGCTGTTTGAATGCCCAGATCACTGATTCCATATAGCTCAGATCCATCGTCTTGTAGCTATTTTTGAAATCGACGAAGCGACCTTGGCGCGTAACGTAATGCTCCCAATCACCTGCATATTTCATCACTGAAGAGCGGCAAGAATCGTTAAATTTTTCGATGCCGAATTTTTGGATCGCCAGCTGACCAGAAACCCCAAGTTCTTTTTCCGTTTCCATTTCCACCGGTAGCCCATGCGTATCCCAGCCGAAACGCCGTTCGACTTTTTTGCCTTTCATGGTTTGGTAACGGGCGACTAAGTCTTTGATGAAGCCGGTAAGTAAGTGGCCGTAGTGCGGAAGGCCATTGGCGAAAGGAGGGCCGTCATAAAAAACGAATTCTGATTCTTTACGAATATCAACTGATTTTTCGAAGATTCTTTGTTCTCGCCAAAAGCGCAGTACTTCCTCTTCCATCAAAGCAAAATCGAGGTTCTGATTCGCTTCGGGGTAATGTTTCTGTCTCATGTTTTTGAGTTGAAATTGACTATGATAAAACTACAACGCGCCGCCTTTTCTTTACAAGATTCTGACATGACAAAAATACGAATCGGCCTCGCCGGACTTGGAACCGTTGGTCGCGGTGTTTACGAAATTCTTAAAAAAGATTCTGAGTTACTGACTTTACGCAGCCAAACACAACTTGAGATCGTGGCGGTTTCGGCGCGCAGCAAAAAGGATTTTGTTGATCCAAAAATTAAGTTTTACGCCAACCCAATTGGTCTCGCGAATGATTCAGAAATTGATGTTGTTGTTGAAGTGATTGGTGGAGATGTAGCTGCCCAAGAGTTGATCGAAACAGCAATCAAAAATGGTAAGAAAATTGTTACCGCCAACAAGGCATTACTTGCTACGTACGGATTTGAATTAGCAAAGCTGGCTGAAAAACATGGAAGTTACATCGGCTTTGAAGCCTCAGTAGCAGCGGCTATGCCGGTGATCAAGACGATAAAAGAAAATCTCGCCGGCAACGAAATCACGGAGATTCGAGCAATCCTCAACGGCACTTCGAACTTTATCCTGACAAAGATGAAAGAGGAGGATTTGGATTTCGCGGTGGCGCTAAAACAGGCGCAGGATTTGGGATATGCCGAGGCCGATCCGTCTGCTGACATCAAAGGTTTGGATACTGCGCACAAGATTACGCTCTTGGCTGCAATCGTGTCTGGAACCAAGCCAGCACTAGCTCAAACTTACATCGAAGGGATTGATGAGGTGAGTATTAATGATATCAAACTTGCTGATGAGTTTGGTTACAAAATTAAGCTTCTAGCTAGCGCTAGAGCTGGTTGGCAGGCGGTTTATCCAGCGCTTGTCAAAAAATCTGCACAGTTAGCACAAGTCGATGGCGCTTACAACGCCATAGCCTACAAGGCTTCTAACTCTGGAGTTGGACTGATTGTTGGTTCTGGTGCTGGCAGCCTTCCAACCGCATCAGCAGTGGTTGCAGACCTAATGGATATCGCTTGTGGTCGAGCATCATTTTTGTTTGGAGTAAAAGCAGATGATCTTCGCGAAGCTATGATTGACAAGGTTTCGTCACGTATCGGAAAATATTTTATCCGTTTGTTCGCTGACAAAAATTCAGCGCAGGAAAGAATTTTTGACGACCAAATCAAAATCGAACAAGCCACATTTCATGATCGCGGAGATCAGGTTTTGTGTGGCTTCTTGACTGGTCGGCAACAAGAAAAAGAAATCGCAGAAATTTTACAAAACTTCAAATCGGCCAAGTTTTTTAGGGTCGAGGAATAAGTACCCAGTGCTCAGAGTTTATGAGAGCCTAAGCACTGAGCACTGAACACTATTTTCTATGTCCGACTTCCTTCTCGAAATTTTCAGCGAAGAGATTCCAGCCAAGATGCAAAAGGCCGCGTCGGAGAATTTTTTGCAGATCGCCAAAGAGTCATTGAGCAAAAACGGCTTGGTGTTTGATGAGTTACAGATAAAGGTGTTTGTGACCCCACGCCGTTTGGTGCTTTACATTTATCGTCTCAATCATGTGCAAAAAATGTCGGCGGTTAAGCGAGTTGGGCCAAAAATTTCTGCTGACCAAAAAGCGATTGAAGGATTTGCTAGATCGGCTGGTGTTAAGGTTACTCAGCTAGAGGAAAGCGATGGCGCCTATGTTTTTATGCGTCCTGAGTCAGAGATCAAAACTTCTGAAATCATTCAGAAATCCTTACCGCAGCTTTTACAAAAAATGACCGTTGCTTGGCCAAAATTGATGCGCTGGAATGATGGTGGAGCCAGGTGGATCAGACCTGTAAGGAATATCGCCTGCTTACTTGGAGATGAATTAATCGAGTGTGAATTTGCTGGCTTACAGTCGAACAAGCTGACTTTCGGCAGAACTAGCAAGCCTCTTCCTATTCCTAATGCCGCGCATTATGAAGAGATTCTTAAAGAT
This sequence comes from Alphaproteobacteria bacterium, assembly GCA_016869695.1. Lineage (GTDB taxonomy): Bacteria > Pseudomonadota > Alphaproteobacteria > Rickettsiales > UBA1997 > UBA2645. Next base: position 467 of record VGDN01000043.1, on the reverse strand, counting down.
GAGAATATTGTCTTAAACCAGGATTTACGTCGGCAGAAGCTGATGGAGCAGGTTCATAAAATTAAATTTAATCTAGATCTGGAGTTGGTTGATGACGAAAAATCTGCTTTGTTTGATGAGATCATTGGTCTTTGCGAATGGCCGGTGGCATTGGTTGGATCAATTGAAGAGCGCTTTCTAAATCTGCCTGATGAAGCACTGATTTTAACTTTGCGCAACAACCAGAAGTATCTCTGCCTTAAAGACAAAAAAGGAGTGCTTGCCAGTAAGTTCATCTTTGTTGCGAACGCCTTAGGCAATGAGCAGAAGATTATTGCTGATAATGAAAATCTGGTGCGCGCTCGCCTTTCTGATGTCGAATTTTTTATCCAAGAAGATCTAAATAAGCCTTTAATATCAAGGCTTGATGATCTGAAGAAAGTTGTCTTCCACCAAAAGCTTGGCTCGGTTTTTGAACGGGTAAATCG
>VGDN01000042.1 GCA_016869695.1 Alphaproteobacteria bacterium | reverse complement strand
GAGCATCTCCGGCCATAAGATTTATGGCCCAAAAGGTATTGGCGCGATCTTCATTCGCCGCAAACCACGTGTGCGCATCAAGCCGATTTTTTCCGGTGGTGGGCAAGAGCGCGGAATCAGGTCAGGAACCCTACCAACCCCGCTGGTTGTGGGGTTGGGCGAGGCTGCCAAAATCGCTAAAAACGAGATGCAGAAGGACTACGAGCATATCAAAAAACTCAGCGACAAGCTTTACGTAGCGGTCATGAGCCTTACGCACGTCTACTTAAACGGCGATCGAGAAAAACGCTGGCCGGGCAATCTTAACTTCTCTTTTGCTGGTATCGAAGGCGAGTCGATGATCATGGCGATTAAGGATTTAGCGGTCTCCTCTGGCTCTGCCTGCACCTCTGCCTCACTCGAGCCATCTTACGTTTTACACGCTCTCGGCGTTTCCGATGAGCTCGCCCATACCTCAATCCGCTTTGGCATTGGCCGTTTTACAACTTTGGCAGAGGTGGATTACGCGATCGATCTAATCAGCAAAAAAGTCGACAAACTCCGTGCCATCAGCCCACTCTGGGAGATGATGCAGGAAGGAATCGACTTGAAGAGCATCAACTGGAAAGCACATTAACATGAGTTACTCAAAAAAACTTTTAGACCATTACGAGAATCCGCGAAATGTTGGATCGTTTGACAAGCAAGAAAAAAATATCGGTACCGGCCTAGTTGGTGCACCGGCTTGTGGTGATGTGATGAAGCTACAAATCAAGGTTTCAGATGATGGTGTTATCACTGATGCGCGCTTCAAAACCTTTGGCTGTGGTAGTGCTTTGGCTTCCAGCTCGCTTGCAACCGAATGGATTAAAGGACAAAAAATCGACGAGGCGGAGAAGATCACCAATCACCAAATTGCCGAAGAGCTCTCACTGCCGCCGGTGAAGATTCACTGTTCAGTTTTGGCGGAAGAGGCGATCAAAGCGGCGATTGAAGATTACAAAAAACATAAAAATTGATCAGTGCTCAGTAGTTATGAGAGTCTTGGCACTGGACACTGAAATAATGTGAACATGATATCCTCTAGCTCATCTAACCCAATCGTTAACTACCTCACCATCTCCGACGGGGCGTTGGTTGAAATCAAAAACCTTTTAGCGGCGCGCTCGCAGCCTTGCGAAGGAGTGCGTGTTTCAGTTCGCACCCGCGGCTGCTCTGGTCTCTCCTACATCATCGAATATGCTCTAAAGGATAAAAACATTACCAAGTTTGATGATGTGGTTGAGTGCGATGGTGTGCGCCTCTTCATCGACCCGAAGGTCTCGATGTTTTTAATTGGCAGCCAGATGGTTTATAAAAGTGATGATCTTACTTCCGGTTTCGACTTCGTGAACCCTAATGAAAAGGGGCGCTGTGGCTGTGGAGAGAGCTTCAAAGTATGAAAAATCACTTCGAGATTCTTTCTTTGCCGGTTGCTTTTGCTGTGGATTTAGACGCTCTCGAAAAAAAATATTTTGAATTTCAAAGGCAGTTTCATCCAGACAGAGCAAGCATTAGTGAGATTGAGCAATCGATTGCGATTAATGAATCTTACGAAGTTTTAAAAAATCCGCTCAAACGTGCGGCGCATATTTTGCAGCTAAATGGGCTTGATGTTGAGAATGATGAAGTGGCTCCAAAGGTAGATCAGGCAACGCTTCTTGAGGTTTTTGAAATGCGAGAAGTGGGAAATTTTTTGGCAAAAGATCTAAATCAAAAAATCAAAAACTTGATCGATGAACTAGCGCGTAGCCTTGACCACAAAGACTTCGCGGCAGCTGCTCAAATTTTGATTCGAGCAAAATATTTTGAGAAAATGCTTAAAGATTTGAAGGCAAATGGCTCTCATTAAAATTTCAGAACCAGGCGCGAGCCAAGAGAATAAGGTGTTAGATGAGGTAATCATTGGCATTGATTTGGGTACCACCAACTCGCTTGTCGCTGTTGTCGAAAATCAAAAAGTTAGATTTTTTACTGACGAGGAAGGTCGCGACATCATTCCGTCGATCGTTACTTATGGTGGTAAAAAAATTTCCTCGATTAAGCGTTTTATGGGTGTCGGCTTTACCGAGATTGATGGTTTGCGAGTCGCGCCAGCAGAGGTTTCGGCGGAGATACTTAAATACTTAAAGCAGCTTGTAAGCAAATCCTTAAGAACCAGTTCAAAATCTCTACCTGTGGTGAGTCAGCCGCAAGGCTCTGCTCCGCTTCCGCTCCTCAATCTATATCAAAATACACCTCCGGTGCGGTTCTCGCAGAGCCTTGCGGCTGACTCACCACAGCGAGATTTTGAACTGGTTCCAAATACAGAAATCCGTAAAGCTGTAATCACCGTTCCTGCTTATTTTGATGAGGCGGCAAAAAATGCGACGAAGCTGGCGGCAAAACTAGCTGGCTTAGAAGTTTTGCGTTTAGTCAACGAGCCTACGGCGGCAGCGCTGGCCTATGGTCTCGATAATCAGGCGGAAGGCGTTTATTGCGTTTATGATTTGGGTGGTGGGACTTTTGATGTCTCGGTTTTGAAGTTGCAGGGAGGTGTGTTTAGGGTGCTCGGCGTCTCTGGCGACAATCAGCTTGGTGGGGACGATTTTGATGAGTTGGTGGCGGATTGCTTAAAAGTGGATAGCGCTGAAGCGAGAAGGATTAAGGAAAAATTATCCGCACTTACCACTTACCACTTACCACTTACCACTTTTTCCCGCGCGGAATTTGAAAATCTCATCACCCCCAAGATCACGCGCACGATTTCTCTTACTCAAAACTTGCTTAACGATCTCGAGCTCGAGCCCGCTGATATCAAGGGTATAATCCTTGTTGGCGGTTCGACGCGTATTCCGCTAATCAAGCAAAAACTTGCCGAAATTTTTGGTCAGGAAAAAATTTTGGATCAGCTCGATCCTGATCGTATAGTCGCTGCTGGTGCGGCCTGGCAGGCTTATAATCTAAGTGGTAAAGGCGACAATCTTCTGCTTGATGTCGTGCCATTGTCGCTTGGAATTGAGATGATGGGTGGGATTGTAGATAAGGTGATTCTGCGTAACTCAACCGTTCCGACCGCCGTCACCAAAGAATTCACAACTTACGCTGATAACCAAAACGGCATGAAGTTGCATATTGTCCAAGGTGAGCGCGAGTTGGCAAAGGATTGTCGTAGCTTAGCTGAGTTTGAGATTAAAAAAATTCCGGCGATGAAAGCAGGATTGGCGCGGATTGCGGTTAGTTTTAAAGTGGATGCGGATGGCCTACTCACCGTTTCTGCGCAGGAAAAATTTACCGGTGAAAGGCAGGAGATTGTGGTGAGGCCGAGTTATGGTTTAAGTGAGGAAGAGGTAAAAAAAATGCTGCTTGCTTCGCTTGAAAATTCTAAGGCTGACATCGCTGCTCGTCTGCTCGCACAGACTATCACTGAAGCTAATCAAGAGATCGCGATTTTAAAAAATGACTTAGCTACATATTCTGGTGATGACAAAAAAATGATCACAGAGAAACTATCTTTGTTGGAAAATATGATTGCAGAAAAATCTTCGCGTGAGGCTATTTTGAGGGCTAAAGAGGCTTTAGAAAAAACCGCAGAAAATTTAGTTTTACAAAAATTAAACTCGGTTTTGAGTGAAAATCTTATCGGTAAAAAAATATGAAATTGCTTGTTCTCAAAGAATCTAACCAAGCGGAAAACCGCGTGGCACTTACTCCAGAACTGGTTACGAAATATCAAAAACTTGGCTTAGAAATTTTTGTGGAGGCTGGTGCTGGTGTAAAATCAGCGATTGCTGACGCTGATTTTACAAAGGCTGGCGCAAGCATTGTAACCGACATTGCAACTGTTTTATCGGAGATTGATGTAGCGATTTCAGTATCGCGCCAAGAGCTTGATTTTGCTTGTACGAAGGAAGGTCTCGCTTTCGTTACTACCAAAAAATTTTCGCAAAAAAATGTTAGTGTTTTTGCGTTAGAATTAATTCCACGCATCACGCGTGCGCAAAGCATGGACGTGCTTTCATCACAAAGTAACTTGGCGGGATATCGTGCTGTTATTGATGCGGTTTATGAAATGCAAAAAGCGGTGCCGATGATGATGACCGCGGCGGGCACGATTTCTTCGGCGAAGTTTTTAATCATTGGTGCCGGTGTTGCAGGACTACAAGCTATAGCGACCGCTAAAAGATTGGGTGGTATTGTTTCTGCCTTTGATGTGCGCGCGGCGGCGAAAGAGCAGGTGCAAAGCCTTGGTGCGAAATTCATCGAAGTTAAGTCGGAAGAAAAAAATGACGGCGTCTACGCCAAAGAGATGAGCGAGGAATATAAAAAATTGCAGGAGCAGTTGCTGAAGGATGTAATCAAAAATCAGGATGTGGTGATCACGACTGCTTTAATCCCAGGCAAACAGGCGCCAATTCTTGTTTCAGAAGAGATGGTGAAATCCATGAAACCTGGCTCGGTGATTGTCGATCTTGCTGCGGTTGCAGGTGGCAACTGCGCGCTCACGCAATCAGGAAAAATCATTGAAGTTGACGGGGTAAAGATTGTTGGTTACGAAAATTTCCCATCACGCGTCGCTGTTGATACAAGCAAGCTTTATGCAAAAAATCTCTTTAACTTCATCGAGATCTTCGCGAAAAATCGCGAAGATGAAATCGTCAAAGCAACCTTAGTCCAATGCTAGAAAATCCTATTTCTGTGAATGCTCCCGTAAAACAGCCGAGAAAATCGCGCGCTGTTTCTTCTGTTACTCTCAATGTTGAGATGGCAGAGCCAGACTTGCTTAAGCCACGCATCGTTATTTTTGGTGTCGGTGGTGCTGGTGGCAATGCGGTCAACAACATGATCCGTTCGAAGCTTGAGGGCGTTGAGTTCGTGGCTGCTAACACCGACGCACAAGCGCTCACCAGTTCTCTTGCGCAAAGTAAAATCCAGTTGGGATTAAAAGTGACAAAAGGCTTGGGAGCTGGTTCCTTTCCTGATCGAGGACGGGCTGCTGCTGAAGAAAATATCGATGATATCTCCAGATTTTTGGATGGATCAAACATGGTTTTCATCGCTGCTGGTATGGGTGGAGGCACTGGTACTGGCGGTGCGCCGGTGATTGCTAAGCTTGCTCGTGAGCGTGACATTTTGACAGTTGGTGTGGTTACCAAACCATTTCATTTCGAAGGAAAATATCGCATGGAGATTGCAGAAGCAGGCATCGAAGAGCTGAAGAAACATGTTGATACTCTAATCATCATTCCCAACCAAAATCTCTTCCGCATCGCTAATGAGCGCACAACTTTCGAGTCGGCGTTTAAGATGGCGGATGATGTGTTGCAGGCAGGAGTCCGCGGCGTGACTGATCTCATCACCATGCCAGGCTTAGTGAATCTCGACTTTGCTGACATCAGAACGATCATGACCAAGATGGGCAAAGCAATGATGGGAACAGGTGAGGCTGAGGGCGAAAACCGTGCTATCACTGCTTGCGAGGCAGCTGTCTCTAATCCGCTTCTTGATGATATTTCGATTAAAGGCGCAAAAGGTGTGTTGGTGAACATGACTGGCGGTCCAGATATGACGCTGTTTGAGGCCGATATGGCGGTTAATGCAATCCGCAAGGAAGTTGATCCAAGTGCCAACATTATTTTTGGTTCAGCCTTCAATGAAAACATGAAAGGCAAGATCCGTATTTCGGTGGTGGCAACTGGAATCGATGCCGAAGAATTACGTCGCGATGCCAATAAAGCTGCGGCGGCAGTAAGTTCTGAACCATCTCGTTTTAGAGCGGGCAATGGTGCTTCTGCAAAAAGCTTTTTTGATCCAGGAGTAGTCGCCAAGCCGGCGAATGAAGAGATTGTCGTTAATAATACTGAGCCAGAGTCAGTTGAAGAAGAAGTGCAAACTCAAATTTTTACCGAAGAAGAATTTCAAAATGTTGTGGAGGAAGTAGTGGCGCCGGTTATTGAGAACAAGCAGGCCACGAAGCAAAGAGCAAAATCCAAAAAAGAATCCTCCGGCTTTAGTTTGTTTAGCTTCATGAATTCAAACAAATTAGAAGAGCCGGTTGAGTCTGGAAAAATTGAGCCGGTTGAGACGGTTGAACCGGTGGTTGCAAAAGAAGAGGCAGAAAAAAAGCGTCGGCAATTTTTTGGGGGCACGATTTTTGATGAAGAAGAGGAGAAGCAAGAAGCAAAATTTGATGATGATATTCTAAACGTGCCGGCCTTTTTTCGCAGAAAAAAGTGATCAGAACTTACGCAAAACCTAACTTTTGCTTTAAAATTTCGTCGGTTTTTTCTGGCTGCGGTGGGCACCTATGTCTTGATAAGATTACCCTCCTCGCCAGAAAAGGACCTAGAAATTGCTTTGCAAAAGCGGTTTTGCGTAGGTTCTGATGACGCGGATTTATCTCATTTCTCCTGAGAAACTTGATATAAAAAATTTTTCACCACGTTTAGAGTTGGCTTTAAAAACTGGGTTGGTTCCAGTATTTCAGTTGCGTCTTAAGGCTTACGAAAAAAACGAAATTCTAAAAATCTCCCGTGAGCTCAAAAAAATTTGCCACGACAACAACTGTTTATTTTTGCTTAATGATTCTTTTGAGTTGGCTCTGGAAGCTGGTGCGGATGGTGTGCATTTGGGTGTAGAAGATGGATTAATTAGCGCAGTACGCAAAAAATCTCCGAGAAATTTTTTGATTGGTGCGAGTTGTTACGACTCACGACATCTAGCTTTAGAAGCGGAAGAGCAGGGTGCGGATTACATTTCCTTCGGCGCTTTTTTTCCGAGTAAAACCAAAATTTCGCGTGGCAAACCAACTACAGAAATCATTACTTGGGCAAAGGAATTGTTAAACTTACCAATTGTCGCGATCGGCGGTATTACTGATCAGAATGCCAATAGTTTAGCTAAAGCCGGAGCTGATTTTGTTTCGGTCATTTCTTATGTTTGGGATCATCCACAAGGAGAGGTGGTGGCGATAGACTTCTTTAAAAACCCACCTTTTCAGACCAACTGAGCGGTTGGTTCGGTACTCGAAGCTCACCTTATCTATTTATACGTCTCGCTTCTGTTTTCCGATCCTTCCTCCATTTGAGCTGAGAAGTGGGGTTTTGAAAGAAGTCTAATAAAAAAATTATCTGAAGTTGTTTGCTAATTTTTAATCAATCCCTACCCTGCCGACCCTCTGCTAGAGCACCTTTGTACTATCTTTAATCCTCTCAAAAAAATGACAGAAATCTTACCTCGAGAAAGTCTTGCGAATGAATATTCGTCGGAGTCAATCAAAGTTTTAAAAGGCTTGGAGGCAGTGCGTAAGCGCCCCGGCATGTATATTGGTGACACTGATGATGGCTCTGGTTTACATCACATGGTTTATGAAGTTGTCGACAATGCCATCGACGAAGCGTTGGCCGGACATTGCGATGAAGTTCTTGTGGCTCTAAATGCTGATGGCTCGGTGACGGTGCGTGATAACGGCCGCGGTATTCCGACTGACATTCACAAAGAAGAAGGTGTTTCGGCGGCGGAAGTAATCATGACACAGCTTCATGCTGGCGGTAAGTTCGACCAAAATTCTTACAAGGTTTCCGGTGGTTTACACGGTGTTGGTGTTTCGGTGGTCAATGCTTTGTCTGATTGGCTTGAGCTTAAAATTTGGCGCGAAGGCAAAGAGCATTTTATACGCTTTCGCGATGGTGAAGCAGAAGCACCGCTTGCTGTTGTAGGCGATGCCAAAGGCGAAAAAGGCACGCAAGTTACCTTCCACCCTTCCAACCAAACCTTCGCCAATGTTTTAGAATTTTCTTTCTCAACTCTGGAACAGCGTCTCCGCGAGCTCTCCTTCCTTAACTCGGGCGTAAAAATTCTTCTGCGGGATTTACGCGGTGAAGAGCCAAAAGAGGCCGTTCTGCTTTATGAAGGTGGTGTCGAGGCTTACGTGCAGTTTTTGGATAAAAGCAAAAATGCTCTTCATCAAACCATCACGATTAACACGGCAGATAAGACCAGTGGTATCAGTATGGAGCTAGCGATGCAGTGGAACGACTCTTACCACGAAAACACACTTTGCTTCACCAATAATATCCGTCAGCGCGACGGCGGCACACACCTTGCTGGCATGAAGGCAGCTCTTACTCGCACCATCAACAACTACGCCGCCGACAACAAACTCTTCAAAAAAGAGAAGATTGTTTTGTCGGGCGATGATGTGCGCGAAGGCTTAACCTCTGTGCTGTCGGTCAAGGTTCCTGATCCAAAATTTTCGTCACAAACTAAAGATAAACTCGTTTCCTCTGAAGTTAGAACCCACGTTGAGGCTTGGGTGAATGATAAGCTGGCGCAGTGGTTTGAAGAGCGTCCATCTGATGCAAGATCAATCGTTGGCAAAGCGGTGGAAGCGGCGCAGGCGCGGGAAGCGGCAAGAAAGGCGCGTGAGTTGACGCGGAGAAAATCGGCGCTCGAAGTCTCGAACCTGCCAGGAAAGTTGGCGGATTGCCAAGAGAAAGACCCAGCGCTTTCTGAGATTTTTATTGTTGAAGGTAATTCGGCTGGTGGTTCAGCGAAATCTGGTCGCGACCGTAAATATCAAGCGATCCTGCCGATTCGCGGTAAGATTCTGAATGTTGAGCGCGCGCGTTTTGACAAGATGCTATCCTCTGCGGAAATCGGTACGATGATCACTGCACTAGGTACTGGAATTGGCGCCGAAGATTTTGATCCGGCGAAAGTTCGTTACCACAAAATCATAATCATGGCCGACGCTGACGTCGATGGTTCGCATATCCGCACGCTG
>VGDN01000041.1 GCA_016869695.1 Alphaproteobacteria bacterium | reverse complement strand
TCCGTCAGATTTTTGATAAATCACCACCTCATTCTTGCCGGCATAGCCTAGAACCTTACGGGATTGCTCGTCGACAAGATCAAGATCAAGTGAATCCAGACTCATTCCTTTAACCAGATTCTTTTTCTCCTGCATTTTGGCGGAGAGCTCTTGTTTGTTGATCTCTTTATTTTCGATTTGTTGCTTTAAGGCAAAAAACTTTACCAATCCTTTGTCGCCAAAGATCATAAAAAAAACGAAGTAAGAAATGGCGGCGAGGCCAACGAAGCAAGCGACGAATAATATTTTGCTGATGTTATGCTTTTTAACGAATCTATAGATCGGGTTAGTTTCTAAAGCAGACATCTCGAACGGCGGCAACGATGTTGGCGGTTTTTGGTAGGGCGAGGCTTTCGAGATTAGCGGCGTAAGGCAGAGGAGCGTCGACTGAAGCGAGTCTTTTTACGGGAGCATCAAGATAATCAAAAGCCTCCTCCATCAGGATTGAGGAGACCTCAGAGCCGATTGAGGCAAAAGGAAATCCTTCTTCGACAGTTACGCAGCGCGAAGTTTTTTTAACTGATTCAACAATGGTGGTACGGTCGATTGGACGGATGGTGCGTAGGTCAATCACCTCAGCATTGATTCCTTCAGAAGCCAACTGCTGCGCGGCCTCAAGCGCATATTTCATCACCAAAGAAAAGCCGATGATGGTCACATCGCTTCCTTCGCGAATCACCTTTGCCTTGCCGATTTCAACTACATGATCTTCGTCATATTCCTCTTCAAAGGAAAAACCGTAAGTGATCTCGTTTTCCAGGAAGATGACTGGATTTGGATCGCGGATTGCGGCTTTAAGTAATCCTTTTGAATCGGAGGCGCTGTAAGGCGAAACAACCTTTAATCCTGGAATCGAACCATACCAAGCAGCGTAGCATTGCGAGTGTTGCGCGGCAACACGAGAAGCAGCACCATTCGGGCCACGAAAGACTATTGGACAGCGCACTTGTCCACCCGACATGTAACAGGTTTTAGCGGCGGAGTTGATGATCTGATCCATCGCCTGCATCGCGAAGTTGAAGGTCATGAACTCAACAATTGGCTTAAGTCCAGCAAAGGCCGCACCTACGCCAAGGCCAGCAAAACCATGCTCGGTTATTGGTGTATCTATTACTCTTTTTGTACCAAACTCTGCGAGTAAACCTTGGGTGACCTTGTAAGCGCCGTTATATTCTGCGACCTCTTCGCCCATCACAAAGATTTTTTCGTCGCTACGCATTTCTTCTGCCATCGCTTCACGCAAGGCTTCGCGGACTGTGAGTTTTCTGATCATGTTAGTTGTAAATATCAGTTAGGAGCTCTGATTCATCTGGCTCTGGAGAATTCTTGGCGAAGTCAACGATCTCATTGATTTCGGATTTTATTGCTTCGTCGATTTTCTCGATGTCGTTTTCAGTGACGATTTTACTGGTCAGAATCTCATGACGTAGGGAATCGATCGGATCTTTTTCTTTTTGGCAACTCACCTCTTCTTTGCTGCGATATGTCGCCGGATCAGACATGGAGTGGCCGCGATAACGGTAAGTATCGAACTCGATGATCATTGGGCCCTTGCCGGTGCGAACAAAATCCACGCATTTTTGACCTTCGGAAATCACGTCAAAAATATCCATCCCGTTAATCTTTAAGCCCGGAATGTTGAAACCTTCCCCCCTTTTGTGGAGCTGGTCGGTAGATGATGAACGTTTTTGCGAAGTGCCCATGGCATAGTGATTATTTTCGATGATAAAAAGCACCGGTAGGTTCCACAGCTTGGCCATGTTGAAGCTTTCATAAACCTGTCCCTGATGTGCCGCGCCGTCGCCAAAATAACAGTAAGTAACGTTTTTATTGCCGAGATATTTATCGGCGAAAGCAAGTCCAGTACCGATTGGTACCGATGCACCGACGATTCCATGTCCGCCATAAAAATGTTTTTCGAAGTCGAATAAGTGCATCGAACCACCCTTACCTTTGGAAGAGCCATCGCTGCGGCCGAGCAGTTCGGCCATGATTTTCTTTGGATCGGAACCAGTTGAGATCATGTGACCGTGATCGCGGTAAGTTGTGATTACTTTGTCACCATTCTTCATGGTGTGACGCATGCCGGAAGCGATTGCTTCCTGGCCGATATAGAGATGACAGAATCCGGCGATTAGTCCCATACCGTAAAGCTGTCCGGCTTTTTCTTCAAAGCGGCGGATCAAAAGCATCTCGCGATAAAATCCGAGCAACTCTTTTTTGGAGAAATTTTTAATCGATGTCATGACTGTCTGGAATTAGGAACAGCGCGGGATAGTAAAGGGGGTGAAAAAGTCAAACTTAGGTCGGTGGTGATCAGTGCTTTCCACTTTGTAACGCTCCCATTAAAGTTTTGTACAAAATGCCATTAAGTATTTCGATTAACATTGGACCAAACTTGATTATGCCAAATGCAAAGATTACTAATACTGCAATTAATACCGTGTATTTCACAATATTCCTGATGATAAGCTTCTTAATCATTTCGATTTGATCACGTTCAGCGGCTTTATTGCGCGACTCTTTTTTTGCATCTTCCAACTTTTCCTCGTCAGTCATCTCCTCCTCTTCTTTTTTGTTGCCTTCTTGATTTTGCGCCTGCGGATCTGATTTTGCCGGATTTTTTTTAGTTGGAGATTTTATCTCTTCCGCCTTTTTCTGGGTTTGTTTCTTCATGAAGTTGGAGAACGAATCTTTTTCTTTGTCTGACATGTTTGAAAGTTTTTTGGCTTATTCTTTTTGCGCCATGTTTTTCGCAATGATTTCCTGCTCGCTGCTTGGAGTTTTTGTTGCTTGGCAAAAAATCTCTTATTTCAGCGACTCATTATCCCACGCGGTTTTGTTGGGTATAGTCCTTAGTCTTATTTTTGATGTTAACCAAGTTTTAGCTCTAGTGATTTTTGCTGTCGCCTTTGCCGCCCTGATCTTTATGATAGCTCAGAATCGTGACTCGACGATTATGATCTCATCCTATTTCTGCATTGCACTGGCACTGATTTTAAACAATCTCTTTCTGCAAAATATTGATCTAGAATCTTATATTCTTGGCGACATCAAAAACGCTGGAGCCTTGGATGTGTTGGTTTTGTTAGGGGTAAGTCTGGTATCGATTGGTTACGTAATGCTTGGTTATAAAAAGATTTTATTACTTAACCTCAGTGAAGATTTGGCGCGGATTTCTGGCGTGAATGCGCGGTTATGGCACCTGTCCTTTTTAATATTGCTGGCAGTGGTGGTGGCGCTAACCGTAAGAGTCGCTGGCATTTTCTTGACTACAGCTTTACTAGTTTTTCCACCGGCAATTGCGCGGATTTTTTCTAAATCCGCCCCTCAGATGATCTGGTTTTCGAGCTTGATTGGTATGGCTGGATCTTTCTTCTCCTTTGTATTGGCAAATAGCCTCAACCTTTCTGTTGCGCCGCTACTAATCATCATTTTTGGGTTGGTCTTTTTTACAGTTAGAGTTGTGCAATCTCTTCGCTAACGATCTTCCTAATTTTCTTTGGATCGCTTAAGTGTGGGGCATGACCACAGTTTGATAAAATTTCTAAACGAAAATTTTTGATGCCTTGGCAGAAATATTCAGCTTGGGATGGGTGAACAATCATGTCTCCCGCGCCATGGAAATAGAGGGTGCGTGGCATGTTCGAGAAATCGATATCAAAGCAAGAAAAGCGCGCCAACTCCTCCAGCCAAAACTTCAGTTGCTCAAAGTTGTTCTCATTTACATCCAAGCTACGCGCGATCTCGGCGGCGTTGCGGTCATTCATCGCGGTTAGGATAGCGAATTGTTTTAGCGTTTGAGTTGGAGCGGCGGAGAAGTTTTTATAAAACTCATCGAAACTCGCGCGCGCCATGCCGGCCTGAATGCGCGAATCTTTAATCATCTGAAATGGCGGAGCAAAAAGAATGAGAAGTTTTGGTTGTAAAATTTTCTTCTCGATCAAACGAATAGCGAGCTGTCCACCAAGGCTCCAACCAACTAAAACATCAGGATTTTCTGTGACTGAGGTGAAGAATTTTTCTGTAGAGTCGAGCCCACTATAATCCAAAGAGCGCACAAAAAAAGACTCGCTGAAGACGAACTCCAGCGAGTCAAATTTTTGTCCCCAGCCGCTTAGGCAAAGAATTTGTTTAGAGTTTGAAGTCGCCAAATTTCTTTTTGAACTTGGTTACTCGTTCATTGTTGGCGTTGATAAAGTTTTGAGCCTTTTCTTGCCAAGCTGGATGATTTTTTGGATCAACATCGAGACGAAGAGTTTCGCCTTCCTTTCCCCATGTGGTTTGGATTTCAAACTTGCTGCCGTCGGTCATTACCACATTAACCTTGTGTTGCTTTGGATGGACGCCAAAGGTTGTAACCTTCTTTGCTCCGGAAGCTGTTTTGGTGGTTGTCTTTACCGCTTTTGTTTCTGCCTTTGTCTCTGTCATTTTGATATTTTTGTTGGCTTAAACCCAAATCTGTCATCAGAACCACCCATATTTCTGCCAACCCTTAATCCTCATGGCCTTACTCTTTGTTCCACTCTCCCAACTGTATGGAAGACACGCTTTCGGTGTGGTACTCGATTAAGGCAATGATGATTTAATTGGTTAGCGAAATTCTGGACAGTTTTAATGAAGGATTTGGGTTAAAAAAGGCGGCGCAACCTACGGCCGAGCTTTGTGTTGTCAATTGGATTAATTCTTGACATTGGGGGTGGCGCCAAAACAATCCACACCCTGTTTTTGGCATCCCAAGTTTAGTTCATACAAGAAGTTCAGGTTTGATGAAAAATCTCCCCCTCCAAAAGAAGTTATTAGTGATTGGTGCGCGCTTTGCGTTGCTTGTAGCTAAGATGTCGGGCAGGCTTTACCGATTCTGCTTTGCCAAGAGAACAATCCTTTTTGTAACCAACCAAAAGATTAGAAGTGTGACTCTTGGCCCAGTCTCACAGCTCTGCATCTTACTCTTTGTTGCTTGGGTCAGTGATCTTTTTGTGCAATCACTGCGTTATGATCAGGTGGTAAGTGCCAAAGCCGAAGAAATCTTACAGCTACGTGAGGTTAGCTCTTACTTCAAAGAAGAGTTTGAGAATGTGAATGAGAAGCTGGCCAAGGTGAATGAATATCTATTTCTGCTCAATGGAGGTAGTCAGAACGTCAAGGCTGTTGAGTCAGAAAATCCTAAAACTCCTAAGAGCTTTAAAGAAGAAGATCTCTCTCGTAAAGATAAGCATACGCTTAATGAAATCAGGAGTGCTGAACATCAGTTCGCAATGATTGATTCTGTAGCGCGCGAACGCATTGCTAAGATCGAAAAGGCAATCGCGATTACTGGTCTAAATATCAAACGTCCTGAACCAAAATCGGCAGCGAAAGAGGTTTCGCTAAACAGCAAAAAAGAAGTCTTGGAAAAGATTACATCCAGACAAGGTGGCGCATTAGGGATTACTTCGCCGCTCGACGAAGCTTTAAGATTAGTAAAACTTTCCGATGACGTAATTGAAGCCCGTCTCGAAAAAGTTAGATTTATCAGCGGACTCAATCATCTAATGCTGCTGGAGAAGCTGGTTAACGTAATCCCACTCGCGCGACCAATGAAAAACTATTACATTTCTAGCGGTTTTGGTCGCAGAGCTGACCCATTAACTGGACGCAATGCAATGCATAACGGCTTGGATTTTGTTGGCGTGACTCATGAGAAGATCATCAGCCCATCGCAAGGCAAAGTCGTGCTTGCAGGACGGTTTAGTGATTATGGTAATGCAGTTGTGATCGACCATGGATATGGTATCACCACTCGTTACGGACATCTTTTTGCAGTGAAGGTGAAGGAAGGTCAGATCGTAAAGAAAGGTGACGTGATTGCGCTACAAGGAAACTCCGGACGCAGTACTGGGCCGCATCTTCATTATGAAGTTCGTTACAAAAATATTCCGCTAAATCCGAAGAAATTTCTTGAGGCGGGTGATTCTTTAAACAGCGACAAATCCGTAAAATATGCCAATAGCTAACATCAAAGCGAAGCTTGTCTCTCTAGCCAATCAGCCTGGCAACGACAACTCCATCACAAAGAGACTAGAGGTTTTAAGTGCTGGCTTCAAATCCACTCCGACTATCATCGCACGTGATTTACAAATCGAAGGAATATTGACCAGTAAAGGTGTGATTGAGATTGAAGGTGGCGTTAAGGGTACAATCAATGGCAGTTCGGTAATCTTGCGCGAAGAATCTTTTGTCGAAGGAACAATCATTGCCGATTCGCTTAGCATTCGCGGTAAGTTTGAAGGAAAGATCAAAGCCAAATATCTCAGTATCCTAAGTAGGGCACATGTTAACGGCGAGATCGAATATGAGTGTTTGTCGGTAGAGGATGGCGCTGATATTGATGGTCAGTTTCGGAAGTGCTCAGTGTCTAGTTAGTTAACCACACCGATCTGCTTGAGAGAAGAAAGTAAGAAGAAGGAAATGCCAATCACACCGATGACCATCCAGAAGGAGTAGTTGTAGATGTAGCCTGTTTGTAGGCGCGATACGCGGGCGGCAAGGATTTGGCAGAAGGTAGCAATGCCATTTGGAATGGCGTCAACAGAGCCGACATCGGCGATTCTCCATAGGAAGTTTCCAAGTCTCTTGGTTGGGCGAACAAGCGCAGCTTCATAAATTTCATCGAAATACCACTTATTAAGCGACAGCTTATAGAGCGGCCGCGCGGTTTGTGCGAGCTTTTTTGGCAGTTCGGTATTTTTGATGTAAAATAAATAAGCCAAGGCGATGGCGGCAGTGCCAACAAGGAGTGGCAAGATTTTAACCAAGAGCGGCGTGTGATGGATTTCGGCAAGCAGCTCAGATTTCTCTAGGATCGAATCGGCAAAGAAACTTCCTTCCGCCGAAACCATGTGGAAAAGGTGATAGCCGAGAATGCCCGCCAGCACTGATCCAGCAGCGAGCACGAAAAGTGGAATCAACATCGAGAGCGGCGATTCGTGAGCCTCATGATGCCCGTGTGATTTGCCGTGGAAGGCAATAAAGATCAGCCTCCAAGAATAAAATGCAGTTAGGAATGCGGCGGTGATTCCCATGGCGTAAGCCAGCTTGGCGTAAGGTGCGTGTGCCATGAAGGCCGCTTCGAGAATGACATCTTTCGAATAAAATCCGGCGAAAGGCGGAAAGCCAGCAAGTGCTAGAGATCCAATCCACATCATGGCGTAAGTGATTGGGATCTTCTTCCAAATGCCACCCATTTTACGGATGTCTTGCTCGTGATGCATGGCGTGAATCACGCTGCCAGCGCCAAGAAAGAGTAGGGATTTGAAGAAGGCGTGAGTAGCAAGGTGAAAGATGGCCGCGGAATGGGCAGATACGCCGCAGGCAAAAAACATGTAGCCGAGTTGCGAGCAGGTTGAGTAAGCGATGATTTTTTTAATGTCGTTCTGAGTGAGGGCGATAGTGGCAGCAAACAATGCGGTTGTAGCGCCAACAAGGGTTACAATATTTAGAGCGATTGGCGAAAGTTCAAAAAGTGGCGAGCAGCGTACGACTAAAAACACGCCGGCGGTGACCATGGTTGCGGCGTGGATTAAAGCGGAAACTGGCGTCGGACCTTCCATGGCATCAGCGAGCCAAACATGTAATCCGATTTGTGCCGACTTGCCCATCGCACCAATGAAGAGTAAGATGCAGATGGCATCGATGGTTGAGCCAGCGGAAGCGGCAGCAAAAACCGTGGAATATTCGACAGTACCGAAAGTCAGGTAGATCAAGGCGATGGCGAGGATCAGGCCGAAATCGCCGACACGATTGGTGATGAAAGCCTTTATCGCCGCGGCGTTGGCGGATTGTTTCTTAAACCAGAATCCGATGAGTAAGTAAGAGGCGACACCGACCCCTTCCCAACCGAAAAAAAGCTGTAGGAAGTTGTTGGCAGTGACCAGTGCGAGCATGAAGAAGGTAAAGAGGGAAAGATATGACATGAAACGGGCAATCGACTTATCTTCATGCATGTAGCCTATGGAATAGATGTGCACCAGGCTCGAGACGTAAGTGACTATGATGAGCATGATGGCGGTGAGTGAGTCGAGTTGCAGTGACCAGTTAGCGGAAAAATCGCCGGAGGAAATCCAGCCAATCAAGTTGATATTCCGTGAGATTTTGTTTTGGTGGATATCGATGAAAACAAGCGTGGCGCAGATCGCCGAGGTGAGTAGCAGAGCACTAGTGAAATATTGTGCGAATTTGTCGGCGAATTTCTTGTCAGCGATTCGCGAAAAAATTCCGGCAAATAAAAAGCCAAAAAGTGGGAGGAAAATAGTTAGTTTGAGGAGCATTGGAAAACTGATTTAATGAAGCGCGCGCAACTTATTTTTGGGAACCAAAAGCTCAAATCTTAAAGCGGATTTTGATTGTTTTGTTTTGTTCCTGACTACTGCTGAACGTTTCATCGTTCTCGATTTCTTTTTTGAACTCAAACTCCATTCGTAAGTCGATTCTCTCTTTGGGATTTAATTTGTAGCGGCGCGAGCACAAGCATTGGTAACGAATCAAATATCTTTCAGCATAGGCCGGCTCGATGATTAGCTTGGGAGATAGGTAGATCACCTTCTTTGTTAGGTTTTCTACGTGGTAAAAGATCTCATATTTCTTTCCAGCCAATGCCTCCTTAACCTCTGTGATTGAAGGGTAGAAAATAATATCTTTATGGTAGTTGGTGACTTCGAATGTGATGTCGAACGGATCATTTCCTGCTTCGCGTGGAATGTAGTAAGAGAGTAAAAATTGCTGACATTTATTGGTGATTTGGCAGTACCAGTTGTAGGGT
>VGDN01000040.1 GCA_016869695.1 Alphaproteobacteria bacterium | reverse complement strand
ATTTTAAACCAAACAAGAAAGATCTTTTGCGTATCGTTATTGCGAGAAGAATGTAAACTCTTCGAAGCAATCCACAGATCGCTACGATTTGCTTTGCAAACCTCGCAATGACAAATCTGGGATCATGTTTGCTTGGTTTGACTTTTTTTCGTCTCTTCATACCGTGCCGCGCCCCTTACCACTCCTTACTTTCAAGCAAGAATGGCAACCATCAAGCAAGAGCAGCTCTACAACGAGATCATCGAATATTACTCCTACGCCGATCGCTTAATCAAAGCGGTGGAAGATTCTTCGCACAAGCTTTCAGAGCAGCAATTCACGATCATCGAAGAGGCGGTAACGCGTCTCGAATATTATGCTGATCAGCTTGCTAATCGTTACATCGAGCTAGTTAAGGGCGGTATGTCGAGTGGAGTTGTTGAGGCAATTCGGCAAATGCTAAATGATATTTCTGCCGTAATTGAGGAATGTCGAAGCAGGATGTTGATGTTGTATCAAGCATGAAGAATTTTCAGGAAGTAATATCCACTCTCTCTCCAGATTTACAGCGGGTTGATACCATGATTCTGGAGTTTGCGCAAGGCAGATCTCCCTTAATAAAAGATATATCGGAACACTTAATCAATTCAGGTGGCAAGAGGGTTCGTCCCGTTTCATTACTTCTTGCTGCACAGCTTTGTGGTGATAAAAAAGCGCATGATTTAGCGGCAGCAGTTGAGTTGATTCACTCTGCCACTCTGCTTCATGATGATGTTGTGGATACAAGTCTGGTGAGGCGCGGTAAGAAAACGGCAAATGCGCTTTGGGACAACAAGGCGAGTATTTTAGTCGGTGATTACCTATTCTCGGTTGCATTTCAGTTTATGGTGCGCTCAGGAAATTTGCGGGTGCTTGATCTGTTAGCGAAGGCTTCTTCGACAATGGCAGATGGCGAGGTGATGCAGCTGCAAAACTCCAATGATGTGGCGCTTAGCGAAGAGAAATATTTAGAGATCATTTTTGGCAAAACTGCGGTGCTTTTTTCGGCAGCGTGTGAATGTGGGGCTTTGCTTAATAATCGTCCCGAGTCAGAAATATCAGCACTTCGTGAGTTTGGCAAGAATCTTGGAATAGTTTTTCAGATCGTTGATGATGTGTTGGATTATGAGGCTGAGTCACAAGTTTTTGGCAAAGAAATCGGCGGCGATTTTTTTGAAGGAAAGGTAACCCTGCCAATCATTTTAACTTACTCTCAAGCCAGCTTGGCAGATAGGAGGCTGATTGAAAAACTCTTTGCCGAGAATCTTTTAAACACCGAAAAAGATCCGCATAACTTCAGACAGGCTTTTGATTTGCTTGCAAAATATAACGGGCTTGGAATGGCTAGGGACATGGCTTTATCGCATCATGAGTTGGCATTAAAAAATCTCGAAATCTTTGTCGATTCGGATTCAAAGCAGGGCCTAATCACTGTTCTTAATAACTCCTTTTCCCGTCTCTCCTGATGAGGTTTTTTTTAGTATTTTCTCTCTTTTGCGGATCAGCTTTTGCGCAAGTAATCGACAGCTCTTTTTTTGACTGGACGGTGTATGAGATGCAGGCAAATGAGCTCGAGCCAAAAACTTGTTACATCATCTCGCACCCAACCGGTTCTAACTCCAACCACAATTCGCGCGAAAAACCATATCTCATGATCACCCGTTTTCAACAAGGTCGCAGCGAAGAGGTAAGCATTTTTGGCGGTTTTGAATACAAGCTTAACAGTAAGATTTTTGTGTTGGTTGGAGACAAGCAATATCACATGAAAACCAAGGGAGACATGGCCTGGAACCAGTCAAAATTTGCCGATGTAGGAATGATTGAATCAATGCTGAATGGGGCGTTGGTGAAGGTGAGAAGCGACTCGGCAATTGGAACTTACGCGATTGATGAATATTCACTGAAGGGTGTGACGCGGGCTTACGTACGGATGAGGGAGATTTGTAAGTAAGTTAGTCGGTAGTCAGTAGTTGGTAGTCGAGATTTTGGATTGCTTCTTTTCGAAGTTTTTAGAAAATCTTCAGCGGTGAGAGCGGGCGATTCATTTGCTTAGCAGGTCAGGTTCGAAAGGAAGCAGCCTAGAGTTTGTTGAGTCGGGTCGCTCTCACTAAGATTTTAAGTCGGTAGTCGATAGTGGGTAGTCGGTAGTCATTAAAAAAAATCGATGAACTACCAACTACCGACTACCAACTACCGACTTTTTTTGATGTCTTACCTAGTCCTAGCTCGCAAATATCGTCCGCAAAATTTTGATGAACTAATTGGGCAGGAGGTCTTGGTTACCACGCTCACCAATGCGATCGCGAATAATCGCCTTCATCACGCTTACATCTTAACTGGGATTCGTGGAGTCGGCAAAACCACAACAGCGCGTATCATCGCCAAAACACTAAACTGTGAAAAGCCTGATGGTTCTAAGGCATGTGGTGCTTGCGAGAACTGCCGATTAATTGCCACTTCCAAGCAGCAAGATGTAATCGAGATTGATGCTGCTAGTCGCACCGGAGTTGATGACATCCGCGAAATTATTGATTCGATTGCTTATGCTCCAGTTTCTGCGCGTTACAAAATCTACATAATCGATGAAGTGCACATGCTTAGTAACAGTGCATTTAATGCTTTGCTGAAGACTCTCGAGGAGCCGCCGGCCCACGTAAAATTTATTTTTGCGACGACCGAAATTCGTAAAGTTCCAGTGACGATTTTATCGCGTTGTCAGCGTTTTGATCTACGTCGTCTTGATGAAAAGGAAGTTGCCACTCACCTAAAAAATATTTTAGTGAAAGAAAATTTTGAGGCAGATGAAGTTGCTTTACGGTTGATTGCGCAGGCATCAGAAGGTTCGATGCGCGATTCACTTTCGTTGCTCGATCAGGCTCTTGCTAATAATAATCATCAGAAATTTTTGGCAGCGGATTTGGTGGAAAAGATGTTGGGGCTGAGTAACAAAACGCAGGTGCTTGAGCTTTTTTCTGCGCTTCTTGCCGGTGATTTTACGGCGAGTATAAAAATATTTTCTGAGTTTTACGCGCGCTCATCTGATATTACGCAGTTGTTGCAAGACTTGCTTGCAATCATCCACAAAACCACGTCAGTTAAGCTTCTATCGCAATATCGGCTCGATGATTGTTCCCAGTTTCAGCAAGAAAAGATTCGTGAAATTGCCAGCAAGATTTCACTTTCCGCGCTTACGCGCATGTGGCAGATGCTCACAAAATCCATTCCAGAAATTAATTTTTCCTCTTCGCCGAAAATGGCTTTTGAGATGCTGATGGCGAGGCTTTGTCATCTAGTTGCGCTGCCAGATCTAAAGCAAATTTTACTTGTAGAAAAAAGAGTCGACGAAAATAACGAAGAGCTCATAAATGAGATTCTACGCTCGTTTGAAGGCTCTAAAATCTCTACTAATCCGGCCATCTGAGTTGGCTTTGCTGGCCCGGCTTAGCAAGATTTAAATCTAAAATCCCAATGACTGACGAAAAAAAAATCAAAGTCCTCTGCGTTGAGGATGAACAAGATATCCGTACGAATATAGTTGAGATCTTGCGTGATGAAGGTTTTGAAGTGTTTGAAGCGGAAAATGGACAGCGCGGTTTCGAGAGTTTTATAGCGAATAAACCTAATATTATCATTTCTGATATTTTGATGCCGGAGGTTGATGGTTATGGTCTGCTGCAGTTGGTGCGTGAGAGTAGAAATACTCGTAACAACAATATTCCGTTCATTTTCCTCAGTGCCTTGGGGCAGAAAGATAATGTACTCAAAGGCGTAAATCTCTCGGCCAATGACTATTTGGTGAAGCCTGTCGACTTCGATTTGATGATCGCCAAGATTAAAGAAAAGACCACGAATGCAGCGCGAGTCGAAGAAACTCACGGTCGTGTGATCAAAAACATTAAAGATCAGGTCACTGTTGCATTGCCAACTACTGTTTTCTCCTATCTAGATGTGATTACCCAGGCTGCGTCTTTGCTTAAGTCAGAGCCACACGGGCCGCTACCACACCGTCGCTATCTTGATGATTTCGAGCTCATCTACACCAATGCTCTCAAGCTGCGCAGTGCTATTAATAATGCTCTCGATCAATCAGTTATCGATTACAAACTCAATGCCGAAGAAGAAATTCTGTTACCTTTTAACTTTGTGAGCGAGTTGGTTGCGGGTTTGAGTGACAAGCTCAAAGCAAGAATCGGAATCGAAAAACCACTTGGTTCTGAGGCTGAAATTAAGATTAAAATCGATCGCTTAGTTTTGTTTGACGCCCTGAAAAGAATCTTTTCCGGCATGTTTAAGACCGATTCAGAAAGTCTTGTGAGCGTTAGCTTTATGCAGGATCATCTCGATCAGTTAGTGATTATCTTTTATCTCAAATCCAAGAAAAAATCTGATCTGCGGGCGAGCATCAACGAGTCAGAAATTAGTCAGATTTTAGACAAGCAAGCCTGTCGCTTTGAGATCATCGAGAACAAAGACAACACTGCCATCCTCACTGTTCCTGATTACCGCTTGGTTGCCTAATGAAAGAAAAAGACCTGCGTATTTTTGGCCTGATCTGGGCGCTGATTTTTGCATTTTTTTTCCTAAAGAAAATTTTTTTTCCCCTTCTTTTTCTTTTACTGTCTGTTGGATTTCTAATCATCTCGCTCTTACGGCCGCAACTCTTCGTGCAAATCGGCTTTTACCAAAATTGGGTTAAGTTCGGAAATATTTTAGGAAGGGTTAATGGCTTTCTGATCAGCGCGATTTTGTTCTACGGAATTTTTACACCCACTGCTTTTGCGCTAAAACTACTAAAAAAAGATTTGCTCAAGAAAAAACCAAATCCTGCCGCGACCAGCTATTTTATTGATCGTGATTCACAGCCTGGCGACATGAGGAATCAATTCTGATGAAGAAAAATTTTTTCGAGAAATACGCACGATTGGTTTTGATCACAATCAATCTGGTTTTTTTAGGACTGGTGGTTTGGGTCATAAATCTCGACATACTTCAAGATGCTCCCGGCGCCGAGAAATACAGCCTTTACAACAAGATGGAATATGAGCTGCTCTGTCGTGGCAAGCGCTTCATTAAGTTGCGCGAGAACAGGCCGAATCAAAATACATTCCGAGTTCCACCTTATGACGAGACACAAAAATATTCCTTTCGTACTGATGAGAACGGCTTTGTTTTGCCGAGTAAAATTTACGAAAATCCTGACCTGAATATTTTTTTTATAGGTGGCTCCACCACTGAGTGCGAGATGGTTGATGAGCCTTACCGTTTTCCCTACTTATCTGGTCGAATCCTCGAAGAAAAAACCGGTAAAAAAATCAATTCCTACAATGGTGGTAAGAGTGGCAATAACTCGATTCATTCAATCAATAGTTTTATCAATAAGATCATGCCACTGAATCCAGATGTTGTGGTGCAGATGGAGACTATTAACGATCTCTCAACTCTCTTATACGAAGCGACTTATTGGAATCGTAATGTTAGCAGATCAAACCTGGCCTGCTTTAGTCAGAAAGAAACTGGCCTTAGAAACTTTAAGAATGAGTGGGCGGCATCACCTTTTCGGGGGAAGATTTTTGATGTGGCACATCAACAAAAAATCAAGGCCGAATATCGCAAAATCTTAACACTCTTTGTTTCAGTCACTAGGGCAGTTGGAGCAAAGCCAGTCTTGATGACGCAGGCTAACAAGATCGTGGATAATCCTGATTTTTTAGTGAGCGAAGGTGACAAGGAATTCAGTAAAAAATATCGTGAGCTTTATACGGATTTTCAAAATATCACCCGCGACGTGGCGAAGAAAAACGGAGTGCTGCTAATCGACTTAGCAAAAGAAGTTCCACCGCTCGATGAATATCTATACGACTCAGTTCACTTAACCAATGAAGGTTCAAAACTTGTCGCAAAAATCATTTCAAAAAAATTGGAGAAATATGTCTCTCATTAAAGAGCTCTGGGCTTTCCTTAAAGTTAGAAAGAAATTTTGGTTACTGCCAATTATCATGATCATGTTATTGCTCGGCCTGCTGATCGTTGTGGCGCAAGGCTCAGCCGTAGCGCCTTTCATCTACACTTTGTTTTAATCAGACACACTCCCCCACCAAATAAACTTTCTTAAAATTTTTCCTTACCCTGTTTGTTGGCTTTGGGTTTTTTGCGCCTCCTATCTCCTAACCCCATGTCACCCCTCACCAGAAGACTCCACGCTTTTCTTGCTGTCGTTTCACTTCTTCTCTCTCAGTTCCTCTTCATCGGCTAAGCTTATGCGGATTTGCCGATCACTCCTGATGGCACTACTAACACACAGGTTACTCAAACTTCTTCCGGAATAGATCAGATTTAATATCGCTGGGCACAGTGCCGATTGTGGTGATGCTTTTGTTAGCTATTGCACCAAAATCCAGAGACAGCATACCAATTAAATTTCTCTCAGGGTTTGGAACTAATTAATTGGTAAACTGTCCCCGGATTTCCGGATTTCGTCTTAAAACCCCATTCGCACAATGATTTTGTTGTTGCAAAGAACAAATTCTTTACCAACCTGCAAGGAGACATTCCCTTGCTTGCCAGATTCGCACCAAAAGATGTCATGAGAATTGGAAGAGTTCTTTAACGATTCTGTAAACCATTCTCAATAACCAACCTAAAAGAATATTTATGAAAAAATTATTAGTCGTTTCTGCATTATTGTTATCATGCTCTTGTTCAACTATGTATAATAGCGGCTCGCAAACTGTTACAGTCAGTGGTAACGAAGGTCAAGAAGGAGTCTCTGTTGAAGTTAGAACTCCATCAGGATCATATAGAACCAAGCTGCCGGCTACCGTCGTTACTAGCCCATCAACCTTTAATCCAACCACGATTACAGTTGTTGATAAATGCTATGAAAATAGGACTATTGAAATTGGCAAATCAATTACCCCTGCTTTTTGGGCCAATGTTTTTAATTATTGCGTCGGATGCATAATTGACCCACTTACTGGTGCAATGTGGAAGCTCGATAACAATACATTGGTTCCACTAGAAAAAAGTGCTGTTTGCAGAAAATAATCTTAACAAGATTTATTAACTCAAATATTTTCCTCATAGAAAACCAACGACACTCTTGTCGTTGGTTTTTTTATTTCTAAAATCCGGGGACAGTATACTAATTAAATAACCAAGATTTTATTCATCGCTGATTAAGCTCATCCAAAACACTACCAACCACCAAACCCAAATCCCAATGGCAAGAATAGCAAGGGTAGTAATCCCTAAAGTAGCTCATCACGTAACTCAAAGAGGAGTTCGTCGAATTAATATTTTTGATGATGCTAGTGATAAGAGATCTTACGTGGAAATATTGTCAGAATTGTTGTTAGAAGAGCGGCTCGAAATCCATGCTTATTGTCTAATGGATAATCATGTTCACCTACTTGTTGTGCCGAAGAAGGAAGATAGTTTGCGCAAGGTTATTGGAGAGACTCATCGTCTCTATACTAGGATGATAAATTTCAGGAAAAATGTCAGGGGGCATTTATTTCAAGAGAGGTTTTTTTCATGTCCTCTTGATGAGGCTCATTATGTTGCGACTGCTCGATACATTGAAAGAAATCCGGTCAGAGCAAAGATGTGTGATAAGGCTTGGGATTATGAGTTTTCTAGTGCCGGATATCACGTAGGTGCTAAGTCCAAAGATTTTTTATTAACGAAGAAAGATTGGATTTATGATCATGCAGAGTGGAAGAATTTTTTGTTAAAAGATCCGGAGGAAATGGAGATGGTAAGAAAGTTTACTAGAACCGGTCGTCCTTTGGGGAATAAAAAGTTTTTAGAAGGTGTGGAGAAAATATCTGAGAGGGTTTTGGGAAAAAAGAAATCGGGAAGACCGAGAATTAATTAGTATACTGTCCCCGGATTTACCCGGATTTATGGATTTTTACTGTCCCCGGATTTAGTCTTAGGATCACAAAAATGATTTCCCACTCAGCTCATTTCCTACTTTTCCACATTCCCACCAACCCAAGATTTTGAATCCGGCTTCAAAATCTCCAAATCTCCTCAAATCCCTTGTCCCTCTAAGCTCCAAGCCAGATGCAAAATTACACCGAATTTTCTGCCAGACCTTTTGATTCAGGATTTTTTCCTCTCCCCGTCACTTTCGAGCGCTCTTGCGCGAAGCGATCCACTCTGAGCACTTGGCACTTAGATAGATCACTTCGTCAGGCTCCGCCTCCTAGCGAGTGACGACAGAAGAAAATTTTTCTAATTCGCCTTCTGATTCCACTCTTACTAGCCCTTCACAAAATTTTTCATTTTTAGCTTAGAGGTTACTGTTCGGATGCGTTTCGTAGAAATGAGGCGCAGAAATAACGTATTTTAGCATGTACATCCTCGGCATTTCTGCCTTCTTCCATGATTCTGCAGCCTGTTTGATTAGGGATGAGGAGATCATTGCAGCAGCGCAGGAGGAGCGCTTTACACGCAAAAAACATGACGAATCTTTTCCAAAAAATGCTGTCACTTACGTGCTTTCTGAGGCGGGAATAACGCTAGATCAGGTCGACCATATTGCCTTTTTCGAGAAGCCATTTTTGAAGTTTGAGCGCTTGATTGAAACCTATTTAGCCGAAGCCCCACGCGGGTTTAAGTCCTTCGTCACCTCGATTCCGATTTGGTTGAAGCACAAACTTTTTTTGAAAGATACGATTATCAAGGAGTTAGGAAAGGGCGTTGAATCCAAACTCCTCTTCGCTGAGCACCACCAATCCCATGCTGCGAGTTGTTTTTTCCCGTCGCCTTTTCGTGAGGCGGTGATTTTGACGATGGATGGGGTGGGGGAGTGGGCTACGACCTCAATTGCGCACGGTATCGACAACAAAATCACTTTCCTAAAAGAGCTGCATTTTCCGCATTCACTCG
>VGDN01000039.1 GCA_016869695.1 Alphaproteobacteria bacterium | reverse complement strand
TACGAAGAAATGCTGGAGATGGCTTACAGCGGTTCGAAAGTCTTACAGACCCGCTCTGTCGCGATGGCGATGGCGCATAATGTACGCGTGCGCGTGCTCTCAACTTTTGAGGAAGTGACCGAAAATTCGGGCACAATTTTAGTCAATAATAACGAGGAAATCATGGAACGCCGACTAATCACGGGAATCAGTTACAGCAAAAACGAAACACGTATCACGCTAGTAAATATGCCGGATCATCCCGGTCTTTCTGCGGCGATTTTTGGCGCGTTGGCGGAGAAAGAAGTCAATGTAGACATGATTGTGCAAAATATCAGCGCTGATAACAAGTCGGTGGACATTACCTTTACGATCGGCAAGGACGAACTTGAACGCGCCAAGCTGGCGATTGAGTCGGTACGTAATCAGGCCAAATATTCCGAGCTAAAAATCGACGACAATATCGCTAAAATTTCAGTGATTGGTGTTGGTATGATAAGCCATTCCGGCGTTGCTCACACAATGTTTAAGACCCTGGCCGACAAGGGAATTAACCTGCTTTTGATCTCGACTTCAGAAATAAAAATTTCGGTGCTGATTGCGAAGGAATATGGCGAGCTCGCGGTGCGAGTGTTGCATGATGCTTACGGGTTAGAGAAGAAGTAAGTCTCCAGCGAAAATTTTTTGCAGATTGTTGCCGGATTTTAGGAGTAAATTTCCCTCCTCGTCCAAATCATAAAAAATTCCCTCAATCCCATTTACTTTGATTTCTTGTCCCAATCGGTAAGCGTGTGTAAGCCAGATATTACGAGTTCCGGCAAAGCCAAAATCAAGCCAGTTTTGGTAAAGCTTCTCAAACTCATATAAAAATTTCTGCAGCATTTCTTCCGGAGAAATTTCGATAGAAAAATTTTTCAAATTACTCGCGGGAAAGATTGTCGAAACTGGATTAGAGATAAGATTCATGCCGATTCCCAGCACCACAAACTCACAATTCTTTTCTGATATTTTACTTTCAAGTAGCAGGCCAGCCACCTTCTTTTCTTCAACCAACAAGTCGTTTGGCCATTTAACTTTCACCAGATTCGTCACCAGTTTTTCCACCGCCAAACAAAGCGTAGCAATACCGACAAAAGAAAGCTGCGGAAGTTTCTTTGCAGAAATTTTTGGACGCAGCAGAAGTGAAAAATAAAGATTACCCTCCGGAGATTCCCAGTGGCGATTCTGGCGCCCACGCCCTTTGCTTTGTTGCTTAGCCAAAATTATTTCGCGGTCAGAAATTTTCCCCAACTCCGCAAGTTCAAATGCAGTTTGGTTTGTACTCTCTAATTCGTTAAATTCGTGAATAACCCAGCTCATTGATTTTAATAGTTACCGTCAATTAAATGCCGCGCCCTCATTTCAAATTTTCCAAACTAAAATGTCTCAGGAATTACCCCTAATGCGTAAGGCAACCGCCGTTTGGTTGGTTGAAAACACTTCACTTACTTTTGTTCAAATCGCCCAATTTTGCGGTCTGCATGAATTGGAGGTACAGGGAATTGCCGATGGTGATGTTGCCGCCGGAATCATTGGTCAAAGTCCAATTTTGTCTGGTCAGCTTTCACACGAAGAAATCACTCGTTGCGAAAAAAACCCGAAAGTGAGCTTAACTCTAAATCACAATGCGGCCTCGCAAATTAAGCCAGTAGCAGAGAAGAAGTCGAAATATACGCCAATTGCACGCAGACAAGATAAGCCGGACGGCATTGCTTATCTGCTCAAATATTACCCAGAAATCACCAATTCCCAAATCAAGAAGCTCGTAGGCACGACCGACAAAATGATTGATTCAATCCGCAATCGTGCGCATTGGAATATGAAAAACATTAAACCGCGTGACGTTGTGTTGCTTGGTCTCTGTAGCCAATCGCAATTCAATGACACAATCGAACATCTCAAAAAGAAGTAATGTTGAAACTCGGACAAACCGCACCATTATTCTCACTTCAAAGCGACGAGGGTGAGAAAATTTCGCTGGCAGATCTCAAAGGCAAAAATGTCGTGCTTTATTTTTATCCTAAGGACGATACGCCGGGCTGCACGATTGAAGCACAAGACTTCACTAAAAGAATCAAAGATTTCGAGAAGCTAAACTGCGTTATTCTTGGAGTTTCTAGAGACGAAGTCGCCAGTCATTGTCGCTTTTCCGAAAAATATAATCTCGCTTTCAATCTGCTTGCAGACGAATCGGGGGAAACCTGCAAGGCTTACGACGTCATTAAGGAAAAATCGATGTTTGGCAAAAAGTATCTCGGCATTGACCGCAGCACATTCCTAATCGACAGACTTGGTAAAATCGCTCATTTTTGGTGCTGTGTTAATGTGAAGGGTCACGTCGATGAGGTGCTCACCACTCTTACTGAAATCGAAAGAAGATCTTGATTGTTCAAGCTTGATAAATAGCTTGCGCCGCCTTTTTTAACGCCTATCCGGTACAAAATATGTCAATCCAATTTAAAGCAGAAAAAAGAGAGCAACTTGGAAAAAGTTCTGCTCGTAAAATCAAAAATGCTGGTCGCATCCCAGCAATCATTTATTCCGACAAAGGCAATGTTAACTTGAGTTTGGATGCGCGTGAATTCGAGGGAGAATATCTTAAAGGCAATCTTCCTGTTTCTGTGATTGAACTCGAATTAGCTGGGAAAAAAGTCAAAGTAATCGCGCACAAGATCGAGCTTGATCCAGTTTCTGATCGTCCGGTTCATGTTGATTTTCTTGGTTGTGCAGATGCCAAGGCAATTCGTGCCAAACCAAGATTGGTTTTTATTAATCAGGAAAAATCGCCAGGCTTAAAAAAGGGCGGCGTGCTTAACATCGTTCTTCGTCGCGTTGAAGTTGTGTGCGAAGGTGAAAAGTCAATCCCAGAAAAAATCGAAGTAGATATTGGCGCTCTTCACATCAGTAACAAAGTAAGGGCAGCGGATCTCAAGCTCCCATCCGGGGTTAAGTTGGTAAAAAAAGATAATTTCTTGGTCGCTAGCATTACTGGTCGCGGTAAGTCAGAAGAAGAAAAAGCAGCAGCAACTCCAGAAGCAGGTGCAGCAACTCCAGCAGCTGGTGGGGCAACTCCGGCAAAAGCTGACGAGAAAAAAGCTGAGGCCGCCAAGAAACCAGAAGCCAAAAAATAAACAGGATTTAGGCAAAAGAAAAAGCCCGCTTCGAATTAACGAGGCGGGCTTTTTTATTGGCCCAATTGCAAAACAGCTTTTGCAAAAAAGTTCGATGTCCTTTTTGACTAGGAGCGTAGCTGTATCGGGACAACTTGCGGAGCAAGTTGCAACTCGTACAACTTAAATCGGGACTTACTACTCGCTAATAACACATTCCCCATTCGCAACGTAAGCATCTAGCGCAACGGTAGTAATTTCTTTGTAACGCGAATCGCCAAGAACTCTGATTAAAGTGCCGACCGGACCTTTGGTTTGGATGTTGAAATAAACACCAGTTTGTTCAAATTCCGCCTCAAAAGTTTCACAATTTTTTCCTTCACAACGCGTTACTGTTTTGTCTTTTTTGTCGAGTACCAAAGTTGCTTCAATGTCGCGCTTGTTGCACTCGTGCTTGTTGCACAAAAACCCGGTTTTTGGTTGGCACTTAATTTTGTTCCAGGCCTTGGCAGATTTGTAGTATTTCTCTGCGTCAGCAAAAAGTTTGTCGAACTCGAAAGGCTTAATCTCACTGTCACGATGATCTTGTTTAGTGGCACTAAGATTGGTGTTTAGATCTGATTCAATTGCGTTTTCTTTGGCAAAGGTCGGTAGCGCAAAAACAACAAAAGCAAGAATTAGAAATTTAATTTTCATATGTTAGTGACCAGTGTTTGTTGGAAGGAATGGGCGTAAAAAACAAAAGAAAGATTTGCTTAGCAAGAAAAAACTCTATTTGCCGACTACTGCGCCGTGCCTTCTGGGATCTGCGCCACCAATAAGTTTATTTCCGCTAACCGTAATGCCTTGTAAGCCGCTAGTAATGTCAGTGACTTTTATTTTGTAGCCAAGTTTCTCTAGTTCGGGCCTGAGTTGCACTAGTGCGGTGCGGTCTTCCAATTCCAGACGGTCATTAATCACCACGAAATTTGGCAATGAGATTGCCTGCTGAATGTCTAGTCCAAAATCCAAATGACCGACAATCGTTTTAACGATGAATTGAGTAATACGCGGGCCACCGGGCGAACCAACTGCCATTAGTAAATTATTTTTTTGGTCGAAGATAAAACTCGGCGACATCGAGCTGCGCGGCTGCTTGCCCGGCTCAAGACGGTTTACGTTTTTCTTGCCGTTTACCTCTGGTGTAAACGAAAAATCGGTGAGTTGGTTGTTGAGCATAAAGCCATCAACCACTAGCGCTGAGCCAAACAAATACTCAATCGAACTCGTCATTGAAACGGCATTTCCGCTTTTATCGACAATCGCTAGGTGAGTCGTGGATGGCGCTTCAAACTGTGCGTAGCCACGATCAAAGTAGGCCAAGCGACTCGCTCCAGCAATAAGATTTACTGATTCAAGTGAAGAGGGTTTCAGTTTTGCTAGGTCAAAATTTTCCAGAATCTTTAGGATCTTCAAAAGCATTACGCCGCCAGACGGCGCCGGCATTGAACAGATTTTGTATTTCACACGGTAGCTAGCGCAAATCAGTTCACCTGTTTTGATTTTGTAATTCGCTAAGTCGGCAAGTGAGAGGTGGCCAGGATTGGTTTTAGGGTCACGCACTGCAGCAACAATATCTTGCGCAATCCTTCCTTTATAAAATGGCTCAATGCCTTTTGCAGCTAGAACTCTGAAGGTCTCAGCGAGTTTATAATTTTTAATGACACTGCCAATTTTTTTAGGTTCACTTTTTTCGTCGAAGTAAATTTTCATTCCCTCAAAGCGCTTGAGGTAAGGCACTTGTCTGAGCACCACGTGAATTTTCTCGTCGAGTAGAAATCCGTCTTCGGAGATTTTGATTGCCGGCGTAAACAACTCGTGCCACGGCAATTTTCCGTATTTCCTGTGAGCAGCGTAAAGCGCCTTGAGAGCACCAGGCGTGCCGACAGAAAGCCCACCACCAACTACATCTTTGAACTCGCGCGCGCGACCATTTTTGTCTAAAAATATTTTTTCATTTGCTTCGCGTGGCGCAGTTTCGCGGCCATTAAAGTAAATGCTTTGCTTGGTCTTGGCGTCGAAATAGAGCAAAAATAATCCACCGCCAATGCCTGAGGATTGTGGCTCTACAACATTTAACACCATTTGGGAAGCAATCGCAGCATCGATCGCATTTCCACCTTTCGCCAAAATTTCTGCTCCAGCTTGTGAAGCAAATTTATCAGCAGTGGCAACCAAAAATTTTTTACCCTCAACAGCCTTGTATTCGCCAAATCCTGAGAATCCTTCGCCAACCCAGATTTCATTTTTGGCCAGATTATTTTTGCAGGAAAAAAGGAGAAAAAAGCTCGCAACAAGAAGGGAAATTTTTTTCATTTTTTGTGCTTATTTTGAATCAGGGACGGAGCCTTGAGCAGAAAGGGTTGATGAAGTTATTTTTAAGATTTTCGCCTTAAGGAGAAAATTAGATTCTTTGCAGGTAATTGAGATAAATAGTTGCACCAACTGCGTCGAAATTATTCAGCTTGTAACGACCACCGCGTGTAATTGGGTAAGGGAAGTTTTTAGAGAAAATATCGAAGGATATTTCGTTGTGGTAACCAGATTCGTGGTCACCAAATAAATCAAAACCGAGCTTCAACTGCGGAAATTTCTTGCGGAGAAATTCAGAAATTTTTTGCGCGAGATCTAGTTCGACTCCAGAAAGAAACTCAAGAGAATCGTTGTGCAGCAAGGCTTGAACTAGTTTTCCAGAATTGCTTCCGAGTAACTTACGAATCTCGGAAATATTTTTTTTCAGAATGGCGCTACGCAATTCTGACGAATCAGTCAGGCCAAATTTTTCCAGAAATTTTTCCAAGAAGTCGGGGAAGGAAAATTCAATTAATAAATCTTTTACACCAAGCCGTTCAAGGCTTGAGAGGCTCAATTCAATCACCTCAAAATTCGATTCCTGCTTGTCACAACCAATAATTTCGAGACCGACCTGAGTTTGCTGACGGTCAGCGTAAAGCTCAGAATTTTTTGCACACAAAACATCTCCGGCGTAGCAAATTCTTAGTGGTAATTCTTCTTGAGAGAGACGTGTGACGAGAAGCCTAGAGATTTGTGGCGTAATGTCGTTACGCAGAATTAAATTTTTTCCTGAAATTACGTCGGTCAGACGGAATGAATCTTTTATTTCTGTCTCCAAAAAATTTTCCTCAAACTCAACCAGAGGTGTTTTAATCAGGCGGTAATCAGCGGCAAGAAATCCAGCCAAAATTTTGTTAATATTGTCGTAACTCTTTTGCGCCTCGTCGAAGAGCAAATCGTAAAAACCAACGGGGAGTAGTCTTTGCATTACAATTCGCGGTTAATCTTGTTAAGAGCATCAGCCATTATGTTTATTTCTTTTACCTCAAAGGTCGGCAGTTTTTCTTGGCGTCTGCCGTAAGTAATTCGTTGGGCGAAGTCTGAGATTTGTTTGAGTGGCGAGAGAACATTTTCGTAAATGCCAAACAGCAAGTAGCAGGTAATAGCGAGTATTAGCAGAGAGCTAAAGAGGTAGAGAAGGAATGGGTAAGTACCATTGGCGAGCGCCGCGTCCTGGTCGTAGATTGTGATTATCCCGTAATCAATGCAATCAGAGGAACACTCGTTGAGTTGCCGGTAATAAAAGAAATCAGACCAAATTTCTTGGTTTGGATTCTTTCTTACTTGCTCCAAGACTTTATTAAACAGATTGCGGTTACTGTGGTTGTTAATGGCTACTGATTGCATTGCCAACTCACCATTTTTGGCAATTAACGCGAATAAAACATTTTTGTCAGAGATGGCCTCTCTTATTCTGAGCTCAAGGCTTTCGATCGCCATACCCGCAACCATTGTTCCATAATATTTGCTGCTGTCACTGACTCCGTAAGCAACGGGGATTACTCGTAATTTGCTTAGTTTTCCGATTACGGGATCGCCCAAATAAACCGTACCTGGCGAGAGTTGGGTAAGCTTAATGTAATCGCGGTCAGACAGATCCACCACCTCATCAACAGTACCAAGATCGCTCGAGAATCTTACTTTATTATTTGTGTCCACCCAACCAAAATTGAAGTCGCCGGCATATGAATTCTGTATCTGTGGCACGTGGTAATTCAGGAGTAGGGGCTCAATATTTTTGTAATCCAGATTGCCTTTTTTGGCGATTTTATTGCCGAGTTGGGTTATTACTAGTTTGCTGTAGCTAAGTGAGCTGTTAATAGTGTCCCGGATGTGCGAGTTTTGTATCTTGGTGTCGTAGCTGATATTGTGTCTAAATCTGTAATAATCATTGCCAAGCAAGAGCAGAGAGAAGATGGAAACAGTCGTGAAACAAAAGGAAGCAATAATGTAAAAATTAGCGTTGGTAGTTTGCTTTAGCGAAATGTTTTTAAAAAATTTGAGCAGCATGATTTTGGAAACTTAAACACGACGTTAGATGGCAGTATACACAAAAATTACAAGCGAGGAAATCGTAAATCATCTTAGAAATTACAGCATTGGGACATTGCTGAGCTTTAAGGAGATTTTAAACGGAATCGACAATTCAAATTTCATTCTGGAGACGAGTGAAGGTAAGTTTATTCTGACGATTTTTGAGTCGCGTCTCAATGAAAATGATTTGCCATTTTTTATTAATCTGAAGCTTCATTTGGCAAAAAAAGGAATTTGCTGCCCGCGTCCGATCCCCTCCAATTCTGGTTCTGCCGTTGTTACGCTCAAAGGAAAAAAGTCGGTAATCGTTACTTTTCTGAACGGGAAATCTGCAGAAAGAATTACTCCATTTCATTGCTTTGAAGTCGGAAAACTCTTGGCACGGCTACATTTGGCTGCTGCTGATTTTCCAATGTCGCGCGTAAATGATTTGGGGATTAATGGCTTTCAGTTTTTATTTTCTAGGCTCAAGCATTTGCTGGAGAAAGATTTAGCAGATGAAATTCAGGAGAATTTGGAATTCTTAGAATCTAGTTGGCGCCATGATTTGCCCACCGCTCCAGCTCATCTCGATCTTTTTCCGGACAATGTTTTTTTTGGTGAGAATGGTGAAATCAGTGGTGTAATCGATTTTTATTTCGCGGCTAATGATTCACTAATTTACGATTTTGCAGTGGCAGTAAATGCCTGGGGAGGCTTGTCAGAACTAATACAAGGTTACGAATCGGTTAGAAAATTTTCGTCAGCAGAAAAAGATTTTCTAAAAATTGCTTTAGCTGGATCAGCAATGCGCTTCCTACTCACCAGGCTTCACGATCAAATTTTTACACCAGAAAATTCCTTCGTTCAAATCAAAGACCCACAGGAATATTTAGAGAAATTGCGCAATTTCCGGAGCTTGTTGTGAGCATAAAATTTCATTTCTTTGGCAAGGATTGTGTAATTGACCGTAAGCTAGCAAACCGCACCAATCTTGAACGAGTGCTGGTTAGAGAAAATATTTA
Organism: Alphaproteobacteria bacterium; assembly: GCA_016869695.1. Lineage (GTDB taxonomy): Bacteria > Pseudomonadota > Alphaproteobacteria > Rickettsiales > UBA1997 > UBA2645. The sequence goes on along the minus strand of VGDN01000039.1, from coordinate 649 downwards.
CCCGCGGACAAATTTGTTTCTGAATCAAATTCACGGCAACGAAGTTGTCGTGATTGATTCACCAGAAAAAATTTACGGTAATCAAGATTTGCCCAAGGCTGACGCGCTTGTAACCAATATTCCCAATATTGCCCTTTGTGTGATTACCGCCGATTGCGCACCGGTTTTGTTGTTTGATTCTAAGAAAAATATTGTTGCTGCCGCTCACGCCGGTTGGCGCGGAGCCAAGTCCAACGTGGTTTTATCGGTTGTAAAAAGAATGCACGAGCTTGGTGCGCAAGATATTGAGGTGGTAATTGGGCCAATGATTCAGCAAGAATCCTACGAAGTTTCAGCAGAGTTTTTTGCAGATTTTTTGAACGAAAATCCGGCGAATAAATTTTTTTTTGTGGCGGCGGCTAAGCAAGACAAGTACTTGTTCGACTTGCCTTCTTACGTCGAAAAGAAATTGCGGGAAGCAGGGGTAAAGAAAATCACCAATTCACGAATCGACACTTACAAAAATGATGAGCGCTTCTTTTCTTTCAGAAGGTCAGCGCATCGTGGAGAGGTGGATTGCGGGCGGAATGTTTCGGTGATTGTGTGCGAGTAGTGGTGGATGTTTGAGTGTGGTGCCTAGAGGCGGAATCGGAGAAAACGATCTTACAAA
>VGDN01000038.1 GCA_016869695.1 Alphaproteobacteria bacterium | reverse complement strand
TGGTCGCGCCTACCCAATCTTTAAGTGCGAATTTAAGCGCGACAGAGTTGGCGAAATGGATTGTGAGCTATTCCGCGAATGGTTCCATGCCTTTGCACAAAGCTTGGGCTGCAATCTTCACGTCGAAAATCTTTACGGAATCAACAACCACCACATCGTCGAATCATGCTTCAAAGCCTTAGCCAGAGCGCTTCGCCAAGCAATCACCATTGATGAAAGAAAGAAGGACGCAGTGAATTCAACAAAAGGCACGCTTTGATGAAGCCAGTAATCTACGGCATTGCCGGCACTTCGCTCAGTGACGAAGAAAAATATTTTTTCTCTAAAAATGGCTGCCTCGGCTTCATTTTATTTGCTCGCAACATCGAGAATAAATCACAACTCAAGTCGCTTACTGCTTCGCTTCGTGAGTTAATGGGTAGAGAAATTTTGATTTTGGTAGATCAGGAGGGGGGAAGGGTAGCGCGGATGAAAGAGCCGGAATGGAAAAAATATCCGGCCGGAAAATATTTCTCCGATCTTTACCAAGCCAACCAGGCCGCAGCTCGTGAGGCTTTATTCAAAAATTTTCAAGAGATTGGCGCCGACCTAAAAGAGGTCGGGATTAATGGAAACTGCGCTCCGGTTTTGGATATTTTGACCGAAAAAACTCACACCGTGATTGGCGACCGCGCTTACGGCAACAACGCCGCGCAAGTTGCTGATTTAGGCAGAAAAGTTTGCGAGGGACTTTTGTCACAAGGAGTTTTTCCAGTAATCAAACACATCCCCGGCCATGGCCGCGGCACTTTAGACTCACATTTAGAACTACCCATTGTTGACGCTTCACTTGCAGAATTACGCACTAGCGACTTCCAACCATTCCACGAATTACGCGACCAAAAATTCGCGATGACCGCCCACATTCTCTACAGCGCAATCGACAAACAAAATTGTGCAACCACCTCTAAAACAGCAATCTGCCTGATCCGCGAAGAGATAGGATTTAAAAATATTTTAATGAGCGACGACGTGTCGATGAAAGCCTTACGTGGCAGCATGTCGGAAAAAACTCGTGCAATTTTAGACGCCGGCTGCGACTTAGTTTTGCACTGCAACGGCAATATGGATGAGATGAAAGAAATCACATCTGCACTGCCGAACGTAGGTGACGAACTCCAAAATAAACTAAGCAAATGACCAACTTTTTACACAAAAACGACCTGCCTTCTGACCTTAATTTTATTGACTCCATCGCCATCGACAGCGAGACAATGGGTTTGAATATTTTACGTGACCGCTTGTGTCTTGTGCAGATTTCTGGCGGCGACGGCAACGCTCATCTAGTCCAATTCGAGCCCGGAAATTACGAAGCTCCGAACCTAAAAAGACTTTTGACTGACGAGAAGATTCAAAAAATTTTCCACTTCGCGCGCTTTGATATTGCCGCTCTGCGCGTTTATCTCGGAGTTGAAGTCCAAAATATTTACTGCACCAAAATCGCCTCTCGCCTTGTACGCACTTATTCCGACTCCCACGGACTCAAGGCTTTGTGCGAAGAGTTACTCGGAATCGAAATCTCAAAAAAGCAACAAAGCTCTGACTGGGGACATTACGAAATCACTGACAAACAAAAGAACTATGCCGCCGCAGATGTGCTGCACTTGCACAATCTCAAGCTAAAACTTGACGAGATGTTGAAACGCGAGGGTAGAAAAGAAATTTTTAAAGCTTGTTTAGAATTTTTACCAACACGTGTGAGGCTTGATCTACAAGGGTTTGGTAATCTTGATGTTTTTGCTCATTAACAAAAGAAAATGACCAAGCCGCCAGAAGTTGAGAATATTGAAGTTGAGAATATTGAGTTGTTGGACGTTAGCGACGCTTTGCAGTCCGCCCAAGAAACGCGGGACAAACTCGCTCAAGAAATTGAGTCCCTGCAGAAAGAGCTTGGGATCGCGGGGGATGAGATTGGTGACGGTGGGGTAGATTCTTTCATGACCAGGTCTTGGGAGAGAATGAATAAGGCCAGTTTAGCGGCGAAGGAATTGGAAAATCCGACACACCGCAAAACTCCAGAAGAGGTACAGAAGCTGTTAGATAATCTCACAAGAGAACATGATCGCTTCTTCCTGAACATGAAGATTGCACAGATGCAAATGGTGCAGGATGTGATTAGTGGATATGAAAAAATTCAGCAGGAAAAAGATCAAAGCAAAATTACCGAACACACGGAAGCACTCAGAAATAATCTAGATAGTCTAAGCAATATGCCGTCACCCGAAGAGTTTGACGCGCAGAATGCCGAGATTGCCAAAATGGCCGGCACTTATCCATTGGTAGCAAATCTCAATCCTAATGACCAGACCGCCGCCAGAACCTTGGCTGCTGGGATTTCGAAGGCATATCGAGATAATGCAAAAACCTTTGGTCGCTTCATTAAAACGGATGATGTTGAGCAGACAGCTGAGCTAGGAGAAGAGCTAGAAAACACCGCCGGAAACTTCGCTTTCGTAGGCTTAGTTAGTAAAGGACTTCGGGAAAGTTTTTCCGTCGCTAAAGCTGTTACGGATGGAAAGGTAAAGCTGGAAGAAAACACAGCAGACAAAGCGATTTATTATCTCGGACTCGCCGTGTCAGCAGTGCCGATTCCGATTATTCCATCGGTGGCTAATGGATTGCTGTCAGTTGCAAGTCAGGTCAATCTTATGAAGCGAATGGCGGAGCATCGTAACGTCGCTGGTTTTGCTACCGATGAAGAGAAGTTACGTGGCGATATTGTGGATGATGTGGCCAGCAAGGTTTACAGCGCTTATTCCGGCGCGAAGACGAATGGTTACTCGCCACTCGATGTTTTGAATGATTCCGGCAAAGAAAAATTTGCGGCGGCGATTGTGCAGCGAGTCATCTCGGAGATCGCGAATTTCAAGGCTCCAGAAGGAGATGAGATTCCGCGTTTGGATGACGAAAAATTTAAATCCGATCCAAAATATCGCGAAGGCCTAGTAAAAAAATTCGGCGTAGAAGTAGATGCGACAAGGCTTGGTGAAGATACATATTTCAACGATATCGCGACACAACTCGAAACCAAAATGTATGTGAACCTAGTCTCCGACCGCTTGGTTGGCTCAGTCATGAATGGTCACTCCCACAGCATAATGAGCAGAAGCGATATCGATATTCTAGCCAGCGATTTGGTTCCGGGGAAAAGTAATCAAAATCTCACTATTGATGGTTTGCTTGGCCGAGTAGGAATCGTCACTGCTGATGGTCAGCGCTACCTCTCATCTTACCGAGATGAATCCGCAAAAGGCGGTAGCAAATACGGTTTTAGATTAGCGACGGCAGAAGAGGAAAAACTGATCGCTGAAGGCAAGGGAATCGAGGGTTACCAGCGTTTTGAAGATCCAAATCTAAAAGAGCTGGAAGAACGTAAAAAGGCTGTCACCGACATACTCAAGCCAAAAGATTTTAAAGAGGACAATTTTCAATTGGCTGATGACTTAATCGCCTCCTACCGCAAATGGAGAGAAGAGAATCCAAAGCTGGATCACGAAAAATTTCTAAAAAACTCCGCGATTAACTCGGGCGGAAAATCTTCCGTCGGTTTATTTGGCAGAGTAAGAGATGAGGCGCGTGAGCACTTCAATAACGATTTGAAGAAACCACTAATAGCAATGCTCGAGGCGGTAGACAAGGTTCGGCTTGATGTTCAAGTCGACGGGAAAAATGAGGGACATGAAATCGTTGAATCGGAAGAGGAAATGGGTGAGCACAGAAGTAGTTTTGTTAATCCTCTACAAACCATTTCGGGTCTCGCTGATGTTGTGCGTAAGCAGTTTGTTGGACATGGTGAAGTGGTGAAGGATGAGAAAAATACCAAAAGGGAGGAAATCTTAAAACATCAGCAAACACTCGAGAGTAAGATTAAGGGCATGGAGGGTGCCAAAAAATGGCGACCTCTTAGAGAGATGCTGACTCAAATGACCGGCGGCCTTTATCCTGGCGGCACCAAAGAGACTTTCGAGAAAGAAGATCAAGAAATCGAGAATCTTAAAAATCTTGCGACAGTAAACGCAAAATCACTCACAGAGATTGATCGGCAAAGTAAAGCGGCAGAAGAGCTGGCTAAGAATTTTGATGAGGCAAGAGGTCAAAAAACAAAACCTAGAGAAGCCGTTGGTGTAGAAAAAATGATCACCCAAGCCAGGTCTGTTGTGGATGTTGTAGAGGTACAAGATCACGTCGTGGAAGCGGCGCATGAAAAAGAAAAATCTGAACAACAAAAATCTAAAGCTCAGGAACAGGCTTTAAAGATCCTTGAAGGAAAGGCTCATACCGCTCGGGCGCTCAAAGATGGCAAGGTTGGAATGCAGGATGACAGTGTGGATATGGGGATCCTTGCAGCTGGCACCATTATCGGCTCCGTTCCGCTCTTTGGATCTTTTGTAGCAAAACTGGTAACCGCCACCGCCACCAAAGCCAATCAGGCTAGAAAGGAAAAGAATAACGAAGGATTGGTTACTTTTGTTGCCGATAAAGAGAAGAGCAAACAAGTAATCACCGATCTCGTTACAACGGTGTATGACTATTATTCCGGCCGACCAGGGGTTGAATCCGCACTAGCGAATCTCAGCGAAAATGGTCAGAAAAAATTCATCTCCCACATAGTTTCAGCGGCGATTGATCAAATCGCCAAGGATCCAACAAAAGCCGATGACGTTAATGGTTTGATTGGCTCGATGATTGGCGGGTCTAACTCAAGCAAGATATTTGAGTCGATGAGTAAGGTTCGATTCGAAAAGGATGATCTGGCTCCTGGCAAGCGGGATGAGAAGCTAACAATGCAAGGCTTGCTTGGCAGAGTAGGAATCGTGACCGCTGACGGTCGTCAGTTTCTTTCACAGGGACGCAAAGAATCCGCACAGGGCGAAAGCAAATACGGCTTTAGAAAAGCCACTCCGGAGGAAGAGGCGGCAATTACTGAAGGCAAGGGAATCGCAGGATATAAGCAGTATGAAAAAGAGTCCGCACGGACTAGCTCCAGTAAAATCAAGATTAGCACCACAAAAGATGGCGACGTGTTTGCAAGGATAAACTCAACTCCAGATAGGAATCTCGAAGAGATGGCCGAGCTAAAAAAATTCGATCAAAGCCAAGTGGCCAGAAGACATGTGGCAGAAAATATAAAATCCGCTGAAGGCACAGATGTCATTTCCTCAACCGCATCTTACGCCGCATCAATGATTGGTTGGTCTGACAAAAAATCACCGGGACAAAAGGTAGGAGAAAAGGATGAGTTTACTCAAAAGCTAGAGGCGGTCGCAAAGCAGGTGAGAAACAAGGACTCGGTAAGTTTGGTTACTGGTTTTGTTGAAGGATATCACGCGAAGGTAATGGATGGAGCTAGCAAGGAGGAACTGGTTGAGTTTGCTAAAGAAAAGCTTGGAGGGGTAACTAAAAATCAGTTGGTACAAAAACAGCTAGTTGATCTCGCCGTCGATTACAGCGAGGCAAGAATCGAAAAAGCGAATGTGAAGCGAGTGGCCTTAAGCGAAGAGGTACGCAAACTGGAGGATGATATGCGGGGCAAGGTCACAGAGACGCACGACTCTGAACAATCATACAAACAAAAAGTAGCAACTACTCACACAGATGATCGCGAGAATAGCGGTAGTAGGGGCTAAATTTTCTCCGCTATTTTTTCTGCAAAATTCTGGAAAATTTCCAAGATTTTCGCCTTAAGGCGGAAATATTTTTTAAATGCTACGAAGCCTTGTAAACAAAGGCTTAACACCGGTTTTCCTTTTCCCAAAAAAATTTTCTAAATTCACGCGTTTTGAGGGTTAACTCGTGAATCTGGTAATTTTTTTATTAAGATTCACGAGTTATAGGGGGGAAACTCGTGAATTACCTCAACCAACACACCCGAATTCACAAACTCCAATTCCTCTGCATTACACACATTCGCTAAATCCTCAGCAATTTCGGAAAGATCTTGCACGCAGTTAATCACCAGTTTTTTCACCGTAGTTTTCATCGAAATATTTTTTTCCGATTTAAATTTACGGACCTCAAAAATCACGGCCAGCGCGGCTTCGCCGATTTCGAGATATTTTTGATTAAAGAATTTTTCTGGAACTTTTGGCCAGTTTCCACGGGCGTGAATGGAGTTTTTGTCGTCAAAAAGCGTTGAATAAATTTCCTCACAGACATGCGGAATGAAAGGCGCGAAGAGCTTGAGGATCGTCTCTAAACAAATCCGTAAAGTCACAATCGCGCTTTGCTGCTTGGCCTCGATTTCTTTTTTCTGCGCGTCGCTTAGGTCAACTCCGACAAGCTTTTCCGCCGCTAATCCATAGGAGCGAACCTTGCATATCTCCAGATAGTTGTCGCAAAAATCCTTCCAGAAAAATTCCTCAATCGCCTCACGCGCGCGTGCATATTCGAACTTCTCAAACTCGGCAGTGGCTTTAGTGACGGTTTGGTGAAGACGGGAGAGGATCCATAAATCGGATGCTTCGGTAACTTCGGCGTTTTCTTGCAACAAATCAAAATTCATCGACGCAAATTTCGCGGCGTTGAAAAGTTTTGTTGTAAGTTTTTGTCCAATTTTAAAAACCTCTTCCGAGTAGGCAGTATCTGCGCCCAGATGCGAAGTTGATGCCCAGTAACGAACAATATCCGAACCTTTTTCTTCGATTAACGCAGTCGGCGTAACCACATTTCCTTTCGACTTACTCATCTTCGTTTTATCCGCCGCCAGGCACCAGCCGGAGATCATCAGATTTTTCCACGGAATCGAGTTTTGATGCAACGCCGCCTTGACGATCGTGTAGAAAGCCCAACTGCGGATAATCTCGTGCGCTTGCGGACGTAGATCGGCGGGAAAAAGTTTTTCGTGACGTTGGTGATTAAAAGAAATTTCGCTCGAAATCCCCTTGCTTGAGAGCTGCGGCGAGATGGACGAAGTCGCCCAAGTATCCATGATGTCGGTCTCTGCTATAACTTCGTCGCGCGAATATCCACGCGGCAAATCCACTTCCGGATCGCACGGCAGTTGATCCACATCAGCGACCAAAATTTTTCCTTCTTCGCCGGCGCGCTTTGAATACCAAACCGGAAATTTCACACCAAAAAATCTCTGACGAGAAATACACCAATCCCACGAAAGCCCGTCAATCCAATGGTCGATGCGCACCTTCATATAATCAGGATGCCAGTTGCACTCGGCGGCTTTGGCTTTGAGCAGATCTTTTTTGTCGAGAATTTTTATGAACCATTGCGGCACAACAAGGATCTCGATCGGCACGCCGGAACGCTCGGCGCATTTTACGGCGCGTTTGATGGGTTCTTGTTTTTGTAGGATGTTTTGAGTCTTCAGGTCTTCGATCACTTTTTCCTTAAACTGTTTCAGCGGCATCCCATCAATCTTCCCGTCCTTCCCAATGATGATTTTGAGCTCGAGACCATGCTTCTTCCACCAGCGAATATCGGTTTCGTCGCCGAAGGTACAGCACATCACCGCACCAGTTCCTTTGTCGAGTTGCACTAAGTCGTCGGCGATAATTTTAACTTTTACGCCAAAAAGTGGAGTGATCGCGTTCTTGCCGTGGAATTTTTTGTAACGCTCGTCATCAGGATGAACCATCACCGCAACACAGGCAGAAAGCAGCTCTGGACGAGTTGTCATGATGGTAATAGAAGGTGTCAGACACTTAAGTGTCTGACACCTTTCGTCTTCGATCTCAAATTCGATGTAATTCATCATGCCTTCGACTTCTTTGTCGATGAGATCTGCCTGCGCTAGAGCCGTGCGATCGGAGATATCCCAGAAAACTGGTTCGAATTTCTTTTCGACTAATTTTTTATTCCACAAATCGACAAAAGAGGCCTGTGAAATTTTCTGCGATTCCGGCGAAATGGTTTGATATTTCTGGCTCCAATCCACTGACAGCGCGACTTCATTGAATAACGCCTCAAACTCTTTTTCTGCCGCCTCAACTTCTTCTCGGCATTTTTTTACGAAAGATCCGTGGCCATTTTCATGCTCATAAACACCCGCTTTTTTACCGATTATTTTTTCAACTAAGCGCTCGGTCGGCAGGCCGTTATCGTCGAATCCCATCGGATAAAAAACATCCTTCCCCGACATGCGCCAAAAGCGCGCCACGAAGTCAGCTTGGGTGTAAGAGAAAACGTGCCCCATATGAAGAAGGCCTGAGACTGTAGGCGGAGGCGTATCGATTACAAAAGTTTCCGACTTCGCTTTATCATTTTTAAAAGCATAAACGCCCTGCTCTCGCCAATAATTTTGCCAAAATTTTTCACGCGTTTTGGCGTCGTATCTGTCTGGAAGCTTTTTCATCATTTTATTTTCCCTTCGATTGGACTCGATGCCGATGCAAATTTCTTTTTCTCCATCCGACCCGCCAAATAAGCGGCGCGACCGGCTTCAATCGCTAGCTTCATCGCCCTTGCCATTAACACCGGATTTTTTGCTTTCGCGATTGCTGTATTCATTAAAACGCCTTCGCAGCCAAGCTCCATCGCGATCGCCGCATCGGAAGCAGTGCCTACTCCAGCATCAACTAACACCGGAACCTGTGCTTGCTCGATGATGAATTCGATATTGAGGCGGTTTTGAATTCCCAAGCCAGAACCAATCGGAGCCGCTAGGGGCATGATTGCGCAACATCCAACATCTTCTAACTCCTTAGCAACAATCGGATCATCAGAAGTATAAACCATCACCTCAAACCCTTCGCGAATCAGCATTTCCGCGGCTTTAATCGTTTCGACAACTTTCGGATAAAGAGTTTTTTCATCAGCCAAAACTTCGAGTTTCACCAAATTCCAACCACCTGCAACCCGCGCCAGACGTAGTGTGCGCACTGCATCTGCGGCGGTAAAACATCCGGCAGTATTAGGCAGGTAAGTAAATTTTTGAGGGTCGAGAAAATCCTGCAACATTGGTTCTCCCTTCTTCTCGATATTCACACGACGCACCGCGACCGTTACAATCTCAGCTCCAGAAGCCGCAATCGCCTCTTTGGTTTCGTAAAAATCCTTGTATTTGCCGGTGCCAACAAGCAGGCGTGAGTTGAAGTTGCGGCCGGCGATTATGAGGGAGTCGGTCATTTTTCTGCTGAATTTTTAGGAAATGAACTCACCAGAAATTATGTTTTTTGGTTAATTAAATCACAAATTATCTGCTTGGGCTTTGGCTTTGTTCAGACCCTGCACTCATAGCATCACGAGCTCTTTCTAGAATTGTTTTTAGACCAATATCCTTCCC
>VGDN01000037.1 GCA_016869695.1 Alphaproteobacteria bacterium | reverse complement strand
TCAGAAAAACTAGCAAAATTACCATATATACCATTAAACCCACTCAGCTTTACTGCACCTTTTGCATTTGAACCAGTTAAGAAACTATTTACATCGGTTATTGAGGCGGGGTTAATTGGAATATTATCAACCTTACCAGTGTAATTTTCCAAATCATAACATTGTACCATATTACTTTGAGTAATGTATGCAGCAGTAGTAACATTAATATATTGTTTATTATTGCAGGCATTGCATTTAGCTGCTGCAGTATCTCTATCGGTATCATTACTAAATGAATTATAAAGAGAGGTACAATTAGCTCTGGTAATGGCGGTTTGCCCAGTAATAGCGGAAAGCGTATGGATTGATGGGTTGCAGCCGGTTTTGGTATAATTATTAGTAGAATCGCCAGCTGTGCATGTATATGTATCTAAACAATCGGTATATGGGCAATAATATGTGGTATTGTTACTATCGCTACATTCTCTTGCTGGTGCTTGGCAACCAGTAAGAACACCACTGCCATTAATATCGGCGGTACAAGCTGGGTTTGAAACTAGATCGCTTGTTGATCCACGACATAATAATGCTGGACGTGGATCAATCATCATCATCATACCAATACCACATTGCCGAGTTGTGTTATTTGTTGAATTGATTGTCCAGGTACCATCCCAACTGCGCGGATCAAAACGAATCTTTTGCCCTTTACGTACAAATATCTGTGGATTAGTGGAAGATACAGTGTATCCAGGAGTCCAATTTAATATACCACTAATTGGGTTGTTTTGTGATATGGTTGGACTTATTCCATCTAATGGATCATTTGAGCTCGTTATATTTGTATTATTACTAAAATTATAAAAATTATCATATTCATAAAAATCAGCTGAACCTGCACCATTAAAATCGACATGGCTACCAGTTGGATTTATTATCCTGCCCTTAATTACGCATGCAGAACTAGAATAACCGCTAGCTCCGCCAAGCATTGTAAAGCGTACAAAGCCCGATTGCTGCATCGTCAAATCATAATATCTCAGGAATCTAGCCCCGATTACCCTACCACAATTCACACCGGTGCCATTATATTTCACACTATTCTGAGATATAACCAAAGTTTGATTTGGTTCTAAAGATATTATTGGGAAATTAGACTGGTAACTACTAGCAACAGATATACCATCGGTAGGTTGGAATGCATATAGTATATTACTTGATGAATCTCTGACTTTAATATATGTCAAAGCGATATTGCATCCTGTATCACCAGTTAAAGATTTTAGAGAAACTTGGTATGAATTAGTATATGTATTGGTAATAGTTACATCTCCGGATGACAGATCTCCGACTCTAACACCTTGATCACCAGCAACATTATCAATACCCACACAAGTCCCTGTACTACCATTACACGTAACAGCAGAAAAAGGGTCATAATCCGTACCATCAGGTTTTGTAGTTCCATTTAGACCATCCCCATCATATCTAACAACACCACCATATTGCGTTAATCCTGATGATTGTAATGCTGAAGAAATCGGGAAGGTTGATGAAGTGAGAGTGTCGCTAAATCCAGTATAATTATAACCAATATTAACATAGCTACTATTACCACATGACATTTGCAATGTATTTGAGCTACCGGTATTATATGTACATTGCCATGCTGCTGGGTCTGGCAAAAGAGGGGTGACTTTACTTCCAGCTCTTTCTGTGTTTTGAGTTAAATCAAAACCACCATAATTCGTTGGATGTGCTATTGTATAAATAACCAACCTTCTCGCCATATTGTATAAATTAGACGAGCTTGCAGATGCTGTACTAATACTGGTACCATTAACAGTTGCAGCCCCGCTAAAACCAAGATTCGCCGCCTGTCCAGAATTAAAATCAAAAAAATTCTGACTCCATGAATTAGTCAATGATTGTGGTAATGGATTATTAGCTTGAACAAATAGTGGGGGATATGTTAAGGCACTACCCAAAGAAACATTACCAGCAGCAGTTACCATTATCTGCGAACCGGGACGAATGGTTACACCAGAATTTTGGCCGGTAATTTTTCTACTAGTTGACATCCAGGCTGGCTCAGCTCCAGCTGAATTGGCGCTACCAACATTAGTCAGGCAGGCTTGCACGCAATTATCGGAACAGAGATTTTGTAATTTCGCTATTGTGCTATAATCAGTAACTGCCGTCGTCTTGCCTGCATTGGAGTAAAAATTAACACAGCCAGTGGCATAATATGTCGTATTGATCTCATCGATTATTGTGTTGGAGTTAGTGACCAAACATGGCTTGATGCCGCTACCTTGACCGCTGTCAGTGATCGCTAACGCCGCATTATAAGCACAGTTATCTTGACTGGAATTGGAAGTGACCGTTAATGTTTGCGACTCATATTCACCAAAATCATCAGCATCGATGCAACCGGAGTCGGTACAGGAAAAAAGCAACAAAAAGGCGGCAAAGAAAAGCAGATATTTCACAAAGTTCTGTCTTGGTTGATTACGCACCGACACTAGAAAATACTGCTTGAAAAGGGAGTTAAAAAACTAGAATCAACTTTCTAAAAACGACACTGACTTAATCAACAAGTTTCTTCTTAACCACCTCAGCAACATGTTTTGTTTCTTGTAATTTTAATGGAAAGAAATTGTCGAATTTTTCATTCAAAGGCTTGGCATAATTTTTGAGAAATAATTCCTGATGAAAGCGACGATGTTTTGCTGATGATATGTCTTTCTCATCAAAAATATAAACTGGCTTACCAGTTGAACAGCATTCGGAAATCATCGAGACTGAATCACCAGTAATAATAAAATAATCAGCCAAATTCAGTATTGATAAATATGGATTATTATTCTTCACTTCTGACCAACCAAAAAACTGGTGATCACATTCAAGGCCTGATTTTACTGCTTCGGTAATATCTCGCGAAGTTCTTCTGCTATTTAATATTAATAATATCGCATTTTTTTCCTGTGCAATTTTTGAGGATATTTTTGCTAATTTTTGCGCTGATTCTGTAGTGAATTTTGTCTTATTAGATGAGCCTCCGATTAATAAGGCGATTTTGGTTCTTCTGATATTTCGCAATTCTAAGAATTCTTGGCCATTGCCTATTCTTGCTTTTGTTAGTGACCCAATTGTGGTGATTAAATTTGGATAATCTCCTTCAGCATATCCATCATGCTTTGGCAAAATCACCAAATCGAATTTCTTAAAATCCAGATTTGGATTCATAATCTGAATAAGATTAGTCTGATTTTGTGATTTATTTTTGAGATATAAGGCAATCGGCGCCGATCTTCTTCCGGCAGAAATGATAAGACTCGGGAAATAATCTAATTCGTTAATTATTTTTCTGCTTTTTTGATTTAGCCGCAATATTGAGTCGCTAAGAAATATATTTGGCAATAATGATAAAAACCCATATTCGAGATTAATGATGCGATAATCTAAACCAATTTCTTCTGCCAATCCAATAGCCTGTGAAGCCGTACCAGGCCTGCTATCAACCAATATCCAGACTTCTTTTTTGATCATTTAGTGAGTTTTTGCAACAAGGCTTTTCTTACATTGGTAGAAACAAAACTCGAAACATCACCACCTAATCTCGCCACCTCTTTTACTAAACGTGATGCAATAAAGTGATTAGATTCCGATGCCGGCAAGAATATTGTTTGAATAGTTGGATCAAGGCGCGAATTCATGCCAAACATTTGGAATTCAAATTCAAAATCAGAAACAGCGCGTAAGCCACGAATGATTGCGCAACACCCTTTTTTGCACGCAAACTCAACCAACAATCCTTCAAATTTTTCAACAGATATATTTTTGTTATTCAGCTTTGCGGTTTCGTTAGCGATCAACTTGATTCTTTCATCAAGAGTAAAGAGTGGATTTTTGTAATTATCTTTAGCAACGGCAACGATTAGGTAATCAAACAATTCAGAAGCGCGACGGATTATATCGATATGCCCAAAGGTTATTGGGTCAAAAGTTCCAGGATAAATCGCAATCTTCATAGACCTGTTTCAAAACCCTCTTTTAGACACAACTGTTCGGTTGGTTCGGTGCTCGAAGCTCACCATATGCTTTATACGCCTCGCTTCTCTGCTTCGATCCGCCCTCCATTTGAGTCTAAAAGAGGGTTTTGAAACAGGTCTAAATAATATTGAATTTGGTTTGCGATGTGGTGTGTGAGTAGTATTACTCCTTAAGAGCCCACAATTTGTTTTTCTTATCAGCTAAAACAAATCTTTTTTCCTTATCGCTACGGAGAGCGGCAGCAATCGCAGCACCAATATTTTTACCCTCGATTTTTAAACCATGTTCTCCTACATATTTATTAATTTCAGAAGTGTTGCTAGGTTTATTATGTACATGTCTAAAATATTTCTCAGCCGCAGCCGCAACTTCAGTAGGATTATTCTTTTTAACATAAGGAACAGATTTCTTCTTTTCCTTCTTTTCTTTTTTTTCCTTTCTTTCTTTTACTTTTGCCGTTTTTCTTCCGGCAGATGGAACGCGTTCATCGCCAGGCAATAATGATCTGCCTTTAAGCACAGAAAGTGCCTTGCGAACAGCTTCCAAATCAGAAGCTAATTTTTTCTCGAGAGATATTAGGTCTTTCATAAGTTTATAATTTTATTAAGGAAATTGGTTAGCAGGAATATGGTAAGTTGCTCACAAGATTATTTACCTAATATTTAATATACAATATATTATTATACCACATCAATTTCGCTTAAGAATGCCCTGTCTAAACTATCTTCATTATGCTTCTTTTTGAAGTCATTAGGAGTACCGCAATAAGCAATATTACTACTATGTAGCACAGCAATAGAGTCGCAAATTTCATCCATATCTGACAATATATGTGAGCTGAAAAAAATCGTTTTGCCGGATTCTTTGTAATCGATTAATTCACGCTTTAGAGCTATGCGCGCTCTTGGATCAAGGCCTGACATTGGTTCATCCAAAATGACCAAATCCGCCTCCGACAAAAACACCGCGAGTAACCCAAGTTTTTGCGTCATTCCTTTTGAATATCCGCTGATTTTCTGATTCAAAACTTCGAAACGCAAATCGAGATTATCACATATACGACGCGCTTTATTAACATCGAATTTCTTTCCATAAAAACCTAAAACGAATTTCAAAAACTCCTTACCTTTCTGATGAATCGATGGGTGAAATTTCTCTGGCAAATAACATACGCGTTTGCGCGCTTCTGGTAAAAGACGCGACACTCCAAATATCTCGACCTCGCCATGATCTTGATCGAGCAAATCTAGAATAATTTTAATCAATGTTGTTTTGCCCTGCCCGTTCAAACCAATAAAGCCAAATATTTCATTTGGCTTTACCTCAAAACTAATTTTATTGAGAACCGGTCTGGCGAAGCTTTTGGATATTTCGGAGATATGTAGAGGAAGCATATACTGAGTTAGTTGAATAAGCTGGGCTGTAAGGATGTTCTTTGAAATTCAGATTCGCCATCACTCATTTTAATCACAATTTCTTTTTCTTTTTTTACTTCAGAAATCGAGAGCATGGCTTCACCGCGAGAATTTTTTATTAAGGCAAATCCTCGCTTCAAAATCTCGTGATAATGATTGGTAAGCAGCATTTTTCCTAGGCCATACAATGTCGTCTTCACCTTATCCAAATTATTACCCACGCTCACTTCTAATCCCTTAGTAAGAAATTCGATTCTTTGATTTTCCGCCTCAATACGCGCAAATGTTAACTGATTACCGATTTGAATATTGCGCAGTCTCTCTTCAATTCGCGCCAAAATTTGCGCAGGATTAAGTAAGTAGCGTTGCATATTTTTTAGATAACCAAGCTGCATTGATAAAAAATTCTCCGGCAAAAATTTTAGCTTTTCGGTATAAAAATTTATTTGCGATTTGAGATCGGATAAAATCGGGGTTACTAATTCTGCGGCTGCTGTCGGCGTTGGTGCACGCAGATCGGAAACATAATCGATTAACGTCGTGTCAGTCTCGTGACCAACCGCCGAGACTAGCGGAATTTCTGACTTAAAAACCTCTCGCACCAGATTTTCATCACTAAAGCAAAGTAGATCTTCGAAGCTTCCTCCACCTCGCGCCACAATCAAAACATCCGGCCGATTTTTCCTGAGCTGATTAAAAAATTTTATGCCGGCGATAATCTCTGCCACCGCCTTATCACCCTGCACCAACGCTGGATAAAGCATGAGATGAGTTGGGCAGCGCGCCTCAATGCGATGTTTAATATCCTCAATAACTGCACCAGTTGGCGAGGTGATCACGCCTATAATTTTTGGGAAAAATGGGATTGGTTTTTTGTGTATAGCATCAAACAAACCTTCGGCGAGCAGCTTCTGGCGCCGCTTCTCAAGCATCGCCAAAATCGCTCCCACGCCAGCGATTTCGAGTTTCTCAACAATAATTTGGTAATTCGAACGACCTTCATAAGTGGTAATGCGGCCCGACGCCACAACCTGCAAACCATCTCCAACCTCAAAACCAACCAAACTCGCGGCTCCACGAAAACAGACGGCGGAAAGCAAGGCATTTTCATCTTTTAGAGAGAAATAAAGATGTCCGGAAGTAGCGCGTTTAAAGCCTGAAATCTCTCCACTGATTCGCACATAACCAAAAGCATCTTCGACCAGACATTTAATCGAACGAGAAAATTCAGAGACTGTAAACTCAGGAACGTTAAGCACTCGCTACAACCAATTTTTCATCTTCAACAACACGTCCTCCTGCCTCACGCACCAAGAGCAGAAAAGGTTTTAGTAGCTCGCAACCCTCTTTACTAAACACCGCTTTTTCGATCCGCGCTGAGGCAAGGTAGGCCAGTGTAAGAGTACGCGAACCATAAGCGCGCGCAGCTTTTTCGATTTCACTCGCCACCAAAATTTCTCCAGAATTTCTCTTCGAAACACGAAGGCGACGATTATTTAGATAAGCACCAAATCCCTTCTCGCAGTAATAAAGCTCACCACCAAAAATTTTACTTATTGCCACCGAAATCGCCTCCCCTTCACCATTTTTATTTTTATGCTCAAGCGCCACTGCCACAGTAAAATCAGGGTTGCCCCGCATTAGATTAGCAAAACCATCAATCGGATAAATGATGTAGGAATATTCAGCTTTTTCATAACGAATCAGCTTCTGACCATCAGCAAAAATCACGTTAAAATCGGGACGCAAACGCAAGAAATCATCGGTCAAAATTTGCTTAACTTTGCGATAACAAGCGGTAGCAAATTTTTCTGCTGAAGCTGGATTTGATTGTAAATTCTCTAGCTCAGTGAAGTCGCGCGGCATATGCATGGTCGCCTTCTCGATTGCTTTGATGATGGTGTTTAGATTGGCGCTGTAACGCATAATATTTAGTTATTTTTGTAGAACATAATCACCCTTCGACAAGCTCAGGGTGACGTCCAGGTTATACCAACCTTTGGCCATGCTGAGCCTGTCGAAGCATGAGCTTCAAGACTCAATATTTCCTTACTTGAGGAACTAAGTTTAGTTCAGGAATTGCTGAAATATTTCTTACCAGTTTAAGCGAAAATTCTAGATCATTTTCATCATTTATTTTCACCAAAGAATGCGCAGAAAAATTTTTGTCGTCACGATTTTTAAAGTCAGAACGGTAATGCGAACCTCTGCTCTCACGCCGATTCAGCGCCGCAAAATTTGTTGCCAGTGAGTTTAACAAAAGATTCTCGAGCTCGAAATAAGCAATCACCTCTTCGTTCCATAGTAGATTTACGTTTTTGACTTTATAAGATTTAAAAGTTTCAAACAACTCATAAATCCTTGCTAGGCCTTGCTTCAACAGAGTTTCGTCACGAAACACACCGAGATTTTTTTCATTGGTTTGTTGGAGTTCCTTTTTCAAAGAACTTAGTCGGTGGTCGGTGGTCGGTGGTCGGTGGTCAAGGATTTTGGTTAGGTTGGAAATTTTTCTGGAGGCAAGTTCATTGGTTAGTTTTAAGCTTTGGCTTGATGTTTTGGTTGCTGATTTTTGGCCAGCGATTTTGCCAAAAACTATGAGATCAAGCAGGGAGTTGCAGCCTAAGCGATTAGCACCATGCACTGAGACACACGCCGTCTCACCAACAGCCATCAGGCCAGGAATTACTTCACAATCAAGATTGGTTGGGACGCCTCCCATCGTGTAATGCGCTGACGGCGCGATTGGGATTAAGTCTTTTTTTACATCCAAGCGTGCGAAATTTTTTACTAACTCAACCACGCCAGGAAGCTTACCAGTCAAGGTTTCGTGACTTAGATGTCTTAGATCCAAAAATATTTTTTCACCCTTGTGAATCTCGGTAGCCATCGCCTGTGAGATCACATCGCGCGAGGCCAACTCCAACATTTTTGGCGCGTAGTTTTGCATAAAGCGCTCGGAAGAAGAGTTGAGTAAATACCCCCCTTCACCTCGCGCCGCCTCGGTTACCAAGAATCCACAACCAGCAATTCCAGTTGGATGAAACTGCACAAACTCCATATCTTGCAGTGGTAACCCTTCTTTAAAAACCAACGCCGAACCGTCGCCAGTACAGATTAGGGATGAGGTCGTGTTTTGATAAATCTGACTGTAGCCACCTGTGGCAAGTATAGTCGTCGGCGCCGCAAAAACCACCAACTCACCACGATTCAAATCAATCGTAAGACAGCCGTGGCATTGACTTTGTACCTCAATCAAAAGATCGGTTACAAAAAATTCTGAGAAAAATTTTACGCCTTTTTTCAGCGCTTGCTCGTGCAAGCTGTGCAGAATTGTATGACCAGTTTTGTCCCTAGAATAACAAGCGCGGTAAGCTGTTTCGCCATTTCCGAAATCAACTGTCTGTCCACCATAAGCACGCTGGGCAAGCTTACCCTTATCATCTCGCGAGAAAACCACGCCCATTTTTTCGAGATCTAAAACTGCCGATTCCGCTTCTCTGCAGAGCAGCTCCACCGCATCAACATCAGCCAAATAATCCGCGCCCTTCAAGGTATCATAAGCATGCCAACGCCAGTCATCTTTGACGTGATTACTAAGTGCCGCATTAATCCCACCCTTTGCTGCAACCGTGTGACTACTGGTTGGAACAACTTTGCTAATCACCGCAATATTCTTAACGCCAACATCAGCAGCGGAAATCGCTGCCATCAACCCAGCGCCGCCAGAGCCGATGATTACTAGGTCGAATGAATTTTGAGTAACTAACAATTTTTGATTTTTGATTTTTGATTTTTGATCTTGGCGCAAATCTAAAATCTAAAGATTAAAAAATCTTAATCCCCCCTAAATTCCCCAATAGGGGG
>VGDN01000036.1 GCA_016869695.1 Alphaproteobacteria bacterium | reverse complement strand
AGAGGAAGAGCTAGTTGGCAAAGGTTATGAAATTTTGTTTGATGATTTTGATCTCGATTATTCCTCGCTAGATAACCTCGAATATGTCCGCCTGATCAAGGCGGTGAAGGATTACAACACTTGCTCGATTGCCGTAAGCCTTTCCGATCGCAAGCCCAAGCCAAGTAAGATTAAAACTGAGATTAATTTTGCCCCGACCAGTTTTGCTTTGAGCGACGAATATCGTTACGGAATTTTCCGTTTTCAGCGGCTTTACGTGGTGAATGAGGCGGAGGAGAGGGAAAGGGCGTCTGCTAATAAGGTTCTACTAGCGAACCTACAGCGAAGATTGCGCATCGAAGAAACATTGCGCGAGGTGGCAAATCTTATTTTGTCTGATTTATCGATTCAGGAAATAGCCTACAATATAGCCAAGATTTTAGTGGATTATTTGAAGGTTGATCGCTGCGTAATTCATGATTTTTCCGAAGGTAAGATTGATTTCATTATTGAGTATAATGGTTATCACAGCGCGCCAATCCTAACTGAAGGTAGGATTAATGAGAAGGTGAAGCAGTATCTAAATTTCGAACAGGGCTTCCACGAAAAATATGGCAGTAGGATAAAAAAATCGGCGGTGATGGTGGTGAATGATGTTGCATCCGATTCGCATTTTTCGGTGATAGAGCCGCTGTGGCGCGAGTTTCTAATTCGCTCCGAATTAAGTGTTAACACTGTGGTCGGGGGCAGGGTGAATGGTGGGATTTATATCCATCAAGCAAGTGGCCGTGTCTGGAATGAGGATGAGGTAGGGTTACTTGAAAATATTGCTGACCACTTTGCCATGGCGCTGGATCGCTCTGATTCAATCGAGCGCGTAATGATCACCAACCATGCCTTGATGGAGAAGACTGTACAGCTGCGCGAGGCTTTGAAGCATGAGCAGGAGATGCGGAAAATGCAGAATGGATTTGTGGCATTGGTTTCACACGAGTTCAAAACTCCGCTGCAAATCATCGACAGTGCTCGCGAGCTAATCGAGCGTAAGCTTCGCCATAATAATGCTCTTGATGCTTCGCTTGCGAGTAGCTTCGAGCGCGTGCATAGCGGTGTGCAAAGAATGAATGGATTGATCGTCGGTGTGCTGAATTTGGCCAAGCTCGAGAATAATGAAAATCCGATTAAGCTCGAGCCATGCTTGTTTGATTTGCAGAAGTTGATTGCGGACATCATCGAAAAAAATATGCCGTTGGCGAGCAGCAAAAATATCAAAGTCATTTCGCGTTTGGATGACCTCTCTGAGCCGTTCTACGGCGATCCAAAACTGCTTGAGCACGCAATTAATAACCTGATTTCTAACGCGGTAAAATATTCGAGGAATGACTCGACTGTAAAAATATTCGCCAAGGCAAATCAGTCCAGAATAGGGATCAGGGTGGTGGATGAAGGAATAGGCATTTCTAAGGAAGATTTGCCCAATATCGGGAGGAAATTTTTCCGCGCTAGAAACGCTTCAGCCGTTGCGGGGACCGGGATTGGTATCTATCTCGCTAATCATTTTGTTACGATGCATGGCGGTGAGTTAAAGATAGAAAGCGAAGTGGGGGTGGGGACGTCGATCACGGTGATTATGCCAAGAAAGCATGACTGAGACAATCTTCGCCCCAGTCACGGCAAGCTTCCATGCTGGCATCACGGTTATTAGGATTTCTGGAAATGAAGTTGAAAAATGCTTGAGAGGTCTTGGTTCTAAAGGAACGCTGCAGCATCAAAAAATTTCTCTGCAAAAAATTTTCGATCCAAAAACTGGTGAAAAAATTGACGAAGTGCTGATCTCTTTTTTTAAAGCGCCGAAAAGTTTTACCGGTGAAGATGTAGCTGAGATCAGTATTCACGCCTCTCCATTCATCTTAAAAAAAATTCTGCAAATACTGGCTGAGCAAAAAAATTGCCGGATGGCGGAGGCGGGAGAATTTTCCAAACGTGCTTTTTTAAACGGAAAGTTGGATTTGGTGCAGGCCGAAGCGATCCCGGATTTAATTGCCGCCGAGACGGAAGCGCAACATCGCCAAGCCTTGCGACAGCTGGGGGGAGAGCTTGGAGAGATTTACCGCAACTGGCGTTTACATTTGATTGAAATCGCGGCGCGCATCGAAGCGGCAATCGATTTTCCGGACGAGGATTTGCCGCAAAACATTATCGATGCGGTTGAAAGTGACGTAAAAAATCTACGCGAAGAAATCACTAATCATCTTGATGACAAACGCGTCGGACAAAAAATTAGAACCGGTTTGAGCCTTGCTATCATTGGCGCGCCGAATGTTGGTAAATCGAGCTTGATTAATTTTCTAGCGCAAAGCGAAGTGGCGATTGTTTCAGAAATTCCTGGCACAACGCGCGATATCGTCGAGACCCATCTCTCGATTGCTGGTGTGCCGGTGCGAATTTCTGATACGGCGGGAATACGTGAAACGTCTGATCCAATCGAAAAGGAAGGAATTCGCCGTGCCTTGGAAAAAGCGGCCGCAGCGGATATTAAAATCTTTTTAGTAGATGCGACAAATCCAGTTTTGCGTGAGGATCTGATTGATGAAAATACATTACTTGTTGCCAACAAAACAGACCTTCAGTCAATTACAAATTACGAATTAGGAATTACGAAAGTTTCTCTCGTGAGGAAAATTGGTGTTACAGATTTGTTAAGAGATTTAGAGAAAAAAATTCTCGAACTAATTCCATCACAATCTTCTCCACTGATTACCCAAGAGCGTTATCGCATCGCACTGCAAAACTGTGCCGAGAATCTGCAAAATTTTTCGCTACAAAAAAATATCGAGCTAGCGGCGGAAGATTTGCGCCTCGCAGCTCGCGAGCTTGGAAAAATTATTGGCGATGTCGGTGTGGAGAATATTTTGGACGTGATATTTTCTCGATTTTGCATTGGAAAATAATGGCGCAGTCACAAATCCTACCTTTTGCTTCAAATTTTTGTGTTAGTTTGTTTTTTTGACTCCTCGCGTATGTCTGCATATGCTGCGTCGCCAAAAAACGAACTGCCTAAAAATTTTTTGCAAAAGCGGATTTGTGACTGTGCCATAACAAGTCGGTTTCTAGAGCCGCACCATTTCTCCCGCAACACTTCAAGCACATATTCGTGACATTTGTTAGTATGCCGTCGATCGGCACAATGACACTAGATGTTGACAGTTTATTGCATTCTCATGCCACTTTGTTGCCTGAGCTTGCCGGTCACGCTTTGGCGCATGTGCTTTTCAGTTATGTAAAACGCTCTATGCGTCGTCGTGGTTTGAGTCGTCGCGAGATGCGCAAGGTTTCTAATCGGAAGCGTCGCTGGTTTGTTGATAACATCATCATGCATCACAAGCGCCTTCACGACAAGAATAGGCAAGCGATCATCAGTAATGCGCGCAGTAGAGCATTATCTCGTCGCAAAGACCAGAAGAAAGAGCAACCATCATTAGCGCGAGAATTTCAGCGTAGTGAAATGAATATGAAGACAAATGCTTCGCTGAGTTTAAGGCAGCGTGGTAAAAGATTGCGTGGTTTGATTGATGTAAGAAGGGTGCGGGCAAGGAGTAGGTGGTTGAGCGTCACATCTTCATGAAAAGAACTTACCAGTTCGGTCTGTTAGCCGAGAAGATCGCGATGATTTTCCTCTGGCTCAAAGGTTACAAAATCCTGGCTTGGCGTTATAAAAATTCTTGTGGAGAGATCGACATTATCGCCAAAAAAGGACAAGTGATTGTGTTAGTGGAGGTTAAGGCCAGAAGATCAGAGTTACTGGTGGAAGAGGTGTTGAGGCCGCATCAGCTTAGTCGAATAAAACGCTCCGCCGAATTATTCATCGCACAAAATCCGCAATTTCAGAATCACGATTTGCGTTTTGATTTTATAGAGGTGGGAAAAAATTTATGGCCGAAGCATCAAAAAAATTTTTGGGAATGAATGGGTTGGTAAAGTTTTTTCTATTACTGCGCGATTACATCACTGGCGAGACTGCCTACCAAAATTATCTCAAGCATTGTGGTCAAACCAAGCCGCTCGACAAAAGAACTTTCCTACGCAATCGCGAGAAGTCGAAGTGGGAGAAGGTTAGGCGTTGTTGTTAGGGCAGGTTCTTAGACAATACATTGTTTCCCAGCTTGCGCAAAACCTCAGCCAGCTCTCGATCTGCAACGTTCTGAATTTTTTCTTCTAAAATTTTTTGCTGTTTAGCGGGGAGTATTTTCTCCGGTTTGGCTTCCTGCTGAATGATCTTCGGATCCTGCTTAATCACGATTTTAGCAATCGATTTAAAGCCGTATAGAATCGCGATTCGTTCTAAAATAATTTCAGAGTTACTCTCCAAAAAAAATCCTACTGCCGGATTGTAAACGGCAATCGTGAGAGTGGCTGATTTGTCAGACTTCCCAAATCTTGCCGACAGTGGATGGCAAAATTTTGCATATTTTTTGCCGACGATTTCTGGCCAATTTTTAGTCAGGTTATTGATTAAAATAAATCCCTTCTTGCCGCTATTAAATGTTGGCTTTAGTAGTGCGGTAATCTTCTGATCAAGTGTTTGTAATCCAAAAGAACGTTTCATGAAAAAACTAGCGATCCTGTTTTTTTTACTCTGCTCATGCAAATCGCAATGGAGTTACGAAGGAAAAGGCGGTCCGAAATATTGGGGAGAGTTGGGCGAAAAATTTAGGTTCTGCAAAATCGGTTACAATCAATCACCAATCAATATCGAGAACGGTTTTGCTGAGAGCGATTTAAGCTTCTCCTATCAACCATCCGTAGTTGGGAAGGAAAAGAAAAACCATGTAGTAAATATCAATTTTGGCGACGAGATATTTTTGTTACAGAGTAAGAAAAAATATTTTCTGCGCTCGATTTCTTTTCATCACCCAAGCGAGCATTTAGTCAAAGGAGAAGCAAGTTCGCTTGAGATGCAGCTTTACCACAAAAGTGAAAATGAGCAGCGTTTAGCTTTGGCGATTTTTTTGGAAGTAGGTAAAGAAAATCCAGCCTTTGATGAGCTGATTAATTTTCTGACATCAGACAAAAAAGAGGGGAAAATTGATGTGAGTAGAATCGTTAAAGAGAGTGATAAAATATTTTTTTACGATGGCTCGCTTACTACTCCACCATGCACAGAGGGGGTAAAGTGGTATGTGATGAAAACACCGATTCAGCTTTCAAAAGAACAGATGAACAAAATCATCAAATCAGCAATTCTTGCCAAATCCAACGCCAGACCAACTCAGGAATTTCACTCAGAAAAATATTAAAAATGTCGAAAATAATAGTTTTAGGTGCGGGAGTGGTTGGTGTTACATCCGCGTATTTTCTAGCGTGTGCGGGTAATGAGGTTGTGGTGATCGACAAAAATCCAGATGCTGCAATGGATTGCTCTTACGCCAATGGTGGCCAGTTGAGTTACTCTCACATCGAAACTTGGGCGGCAAGAAATTCGCTGCTGGCAATGGTGAAAGCGGCGATTTTGCCGGGCTCATTTCTTTCTGTTTCGGATTTTTCTAATAAAAAATTTTGGCGATTTGTTGCTGAGTTTTACAAAAATTCTGCGACCGAAAAATCACTGCAAAACAGCAAAAACCTCTTCACGCTTTCGTCCTACAGCAAAGAGGCTTTGCAACAAATCTTAAAAGAAGAAACTAAGCTAAAATTCGACTATAAAAAAGAAGGAATTTTGCATTTTTACCGCACACAAAAATCTTTCGAGCAAGCCACAAAGAACGCAGAATTTTCTAATCTTCTTGGTTGCGAAACTCAGATCCTAAATGCTGAAGAATGCGTGAGAAAAGAATCGGCTTTAGTGAAGTTGTTTGATGAAAAAAAGTTGGTGGGAGGAATTTTTTATCCGCAGGATGCGAGCGGCAACAGTGCTGCTTTCACAAGGTCGTTAGCACAAATTTGTCAGAAGAAATTCGGGGTGGTTTTTGAGTACAACACCAACGTCAAAAACATCCTAACCAACTACAAAAAAATCACCGGTATCAACAGCGACAGAGGTGTTTTTACCGCCAACAACTACGTCTACGCGCTTGGTGCTGGTGGGTTGCGACTACTTTCCGGAATTAATGTCGAAACCGGAATTTACCCAGTCAAAGGACACAGTCTGTCGATTAGTTGCGATCAGGAATTTGTGGCACCGCATTTGGCAATGACCGATCTGGAGAACAAGGTGGTTTACTCGCGCCTAGGCAATGTTTTTAGAGTGGCGGGAACGGTTGAGTTTCGCGGGTCGTCTAGTCAAAAAAATCCGCAGCAAATTTCTTTCTTAAAAAACATCGTCTCCTCCTCTTTTTCTGAATTCGGAAACTTCAATCAGGTCGAGGAATGGCATGGCTTCAGGCCGTTTCGACCAAATTCTTTGCCACTGGTTTGCGAGGTAAAAAAATACGGAAATCTTTTTCTAAACACCGGTCATGGATCGCTGGGTTGGACACTCGCCGCCGGTTCAGGGAAGGTTTTGTCGGAGTTGGTTAGTGGAAAGGGGGATCAAAGATTTTCTTTTTTGGAGATTTAGGGTAACCCCCAATAACGTTTAAGATTATTGGTCTTAACCGGACAGTAATGGTCTCCGAACCGTCCTCATCTTTGTATCTAGGAAATAAACCGCTGGTCTCAGTCGGAGACTCAGACCAATGAAGGAACATCACTTTAAGATTCATGCATTTCTGCCATAAATACGTGAATCTTGCTTTAAAAAATATGTGATTCACGAGTTAATGGCTAAAACTCGTGAATTTAAGATGAGGTTGCTGAAGAGTAAAAACAGGTGTTTGACCTTTACTAGCAAGGGGTGGTAAGGGATGATCGAGATTCTCGCCGCGCGGCGAAAATCTTGGAAAAGTTGGTTTTTTTCCGTCGTTGCCACGCAAAAATGGAATGATGTGACTTCGTAAGTCCCATGGTATCTAAGCTACCCTTCGACAAGCTCAGGGTGACTAATTTCAATCGGTCATGCCGGGCTTGTCGAAGCATGATTTAAGATAATCCCACTTACGACTTACGACTCTCAATCAACGCCAGCTTGTAGATTTCTTTTTTGTGTATCCCGTAAATCTCTGCTAGATTTTGTGAGAGATCTTTGAGGCTTTCACCCGCAGCCAGAGCGACTTGCACCTCTTTTAGTAAATCTTCTTCGCTAAAGTTTTTTTCATCTTTTGCTGCTTTTTCGACAATGATCACGAACTCGCCGCGGATTTTTTCTGGGTGTTTAGCCAAGAAATTTCTTAGATTTTCTAACTCGTCAGTGAGTATTTCTTCATGAAGTTTGGTGAGCTCTCGAGCTAGGCAGATTCTGCGCTGACCAAGATTGTAAGTGATTGCCTCAAGCGATTCCTCCACGCGATTTGCTGACTCGAAAAATACAAAAGTGAAGTTTTTCGGCAGTGATTTTAGCAGCTTGTCACGTGCAGTTTTCGTTGTCGGAAGGAATCCAAGAAAAATAAAATTATCACAAGCAATGCCAGAGGCGGAAAGGGCGCAGGTCAATGAGGACGACCCGGGAAGTGGTATTATTTTGTGATTACGTTCGCGTAAAAAATTTATCAGCTTGTGTCCTGGATCAGATATTAAAGGCGTGCCGGCATCAGAAATCAGAGCGAGAGATTTTCCTTGCTGCAGCAGGTGGGAAATTTTTTCGCGTGTTTTTTCATCGGAATGGTCGTTGTAGGTAAGCATCTTCTTTCCCTCGAGTCCGTGGGCTGTAAGCAGTCTTACCGAAACGCGCGTATCTTCGCAAATCACCAAATCCACTTCGCGTAAAATTTGTAACGCACGCAAGGTGATGTCGGCTAGATTACCGATTGGGGTGGCGATGATGTAAAGAGAGCTTGGCATGATTTAGGATTTAAGATTTAGGATTTAGAATTTATCCATCGCCCGTCTCAATTCTGAAATCGAAAATATGAAAAAAATCCTGCCGTTCTTGCTACTGTTTTTATTTTCCTGCCAACAGCATATCAAGCTAGAGTACAAGCCGACTGCACCCGCTAAGCCAATAGCACAAATTCCGCAAATTTCCGAGTCAAAAACTCACGATCAGTTTGAATCAAGAAATCTACAGACCGCAAAAATCGAAGAGAAGAAAACGCAGATCGCATTATTCCTACCATTCTCTGGAAAGAATAAAGAGTTGGGCTGGAGCCTCTTCAACGCTGCAACAATCTCGCTTTTTGACAATGATCAGAACCACGCAATCGAGTTGGTTTTGATCGATTCTAAAGATACGGAAAAAGAGGCACAGGAAGCGTTTAAGCAAATTGTGGAGCGTAAAATAAGAATCGTGATTGGGCCGGTGTTTAGTGGACAGATTGCTGTAATCGAAAAGGAGGCGAAGCGTAATAAAATCACAATGGTTTCGCTTTCGAATAATCAGGATTTGATGGGGAAAGTGTATGAAGATGGAGGGGTGTTTTTAGCGGGAATTTTGCCGGAAGCGCAGATGGATCATATCATCGAATATGCCATAGAGCAAGATAAGGAGAGCTTCGCGGTGATTGCGCCAAATAATCAGTTTGGCCGAACTATGGCAGGTTTATTTACAAAAATCGTGCGTAATCGCGACGGCAACATCATCACTTCTGAACTTTACGAGCCCAATGGGCTCAACATCGAGCGTGCGGTTGAGCGTGTGGTTAGCGCCTTCTCTCTACCTTCGCACATGACTATTGGTAAAAGCAAAATCAAAAAAGATGTGGTGATCACCGATGCTGATCGTGTCTACGCACAAGTGATTCTTATACCGGAGTCAGGAAAGAATCTGAGCAAGGTTGCGGCGGCTCTAAAAAAGCTGAATAAGGATGAGCGTAACTTTCAGTTGATTGGTACAAATCAGTGGGACGATCTTGTGACTTTGAATGACGCTAACCTACTTGGTGCATGGTTCCCGGCACCAGAAAATACGCGCTTCCGTAACTTCGAGCGTGCTTACTACCAGAGCTTCAGCAAATTCCCGCCGCGTATTTCTTCGCTTGTTTACGACCTAACTGCAGCGGTTGTTGAGTTGGTGAATCGCGCGGGCAGAAACACCGCACCGTCAATCTCCGACTTTATTAACTACGCCAATCCGCCAACAAATGGCTTTGATGGGATTGACGGTTTGTTTCGTTTTTTGCCGAATGGTTTGGTGCAGAGAAATCTAGCCGTGCTGCAAGTTGGGAATGGCAAGTTTGATGTGATTGATCGACCAGCGGATGGGTTTTTGAAGTATTAGATGTTACTTCCCTCGTCATTCCAGACTTACAGTTTCTAGGAGTGTTAGCGACCTAGAAACTGTTAGATCGGGGATGACGAGTTGGGTTCTTTGGGGGGTTCTTGCCCTAGAACGTGATATTGTTATTTCCTCA
>VGDN01000035.1 GCA_016869695.1 Alphaproteobacteria bacterium | reverse complement strand
TCGCGACTAAATTTTTACAAAAAAATTTAGTTGACGAATTGGTGTGGATTAGAAGTAGCAAAATCATCGGTGCGGACGGGATTTCGGCAATTGGAGAAATGGGATTTAAGAATATTTCAGAAGTTCTCGAAGGCTTTACTAGGCAGGAAATACGCGAGATTGGAGAGGATTTAATAGAAGTTTTTAGTAGGTAGTCGTTGTGCTTTTCTAGTGTTATTTATGACTATCGACTACCGAATACAGACTATCTCGATAAACCCTCAAAGTTTCCTCACACATCTTCTCATTCGAGAAATTTTCTATGACATGCTGACGTGCTGCCGCGCCCATTTCATCGATCTCCGATTTTGGCATTGTGAGCAGCTTATCCATTAGTTCAGCGAATATTTGCACGTCACCAACATCCACAAAAAATCCGGTCTTACCTTCGATGATCGTATCTAGCGAGCCGCCTATTTTAGTGGCGATGATTACCTTACTTGATGCTTGCGCCTCAATGGCCACACGGCCGAAGGCCTCAGGACGAACTGACGAACAAACCACAAAATGCGCTAGGGCGTAAGCTGTTTGCATGTCTTTGCACAAGCCAATCACTCGCACTTTTTCTGCCAAATTCTTCTTTACGATTAGCTGCTCGATCTTCTTGCGGAACGCTTTGTGGCCGTGGTCTGAACCCAGCATTACGCAAAAGAAATCATTCTGAATTTTAGCCAAGGAATCGATCAAAAACTCGTGCCCTTTCCAAGCAGTAAAACGCGCGGGCAGTAGGATAATTTTTTTATCTTCTGGTACATTCCACTGCTTGATCATATCGATCATTCTGGCCTTGGAAACCGCGGCAGCGTTGAAGTAGTTAAGATCTGCGCCACGCTGAATCACTGAAATTTTTCCTGAAAAATCACCGGGATACTTTTTAAGCAAGTAGCTCTTAATAAACTTGGAGACGGCAATGATGCGGTCTGCCTTAAGCATGATTTCGT
Organism: Alphaproteobacteria bacterium; assembly: GCA_016869695.1. Classification (GTDB taxonomy): domain Bacteria; phylum Pseudomonadota; class Alphaproteobacteria; order Rickettsiales; family UBA1997; genus UBA2645. Next base: position 8,432 of record VGDN01000035.1, on the reverse strand, counting down.
TGTAAATCCGCTTTAGCAAAAAATTTTCCCACTGCAGAAAGTTTAGTGAGTAAGTGCCGTGAACCGTTGAAATCAGCTTCGTTCCGGTTTTTTTACAGGCGTAATAAGCACTCCACATAGGCGCACGTGAGCGCACGTGAACAAGATCGATTTTTCTCTCGTAAATAATTTTGACGAGACGACCGATATTCAAAAAAATCGTCAGCGGATTTTTGCTGCTAAGCGGCAACATAATGTGCTCAACACCCGCCTCCTTCAATTGATAAACCAATACACCTCCGGCTGAGGCAACAAGTGGCACAAATCCTTCTTTCTTTAGCGCCTTAGCAACATCAATCGTGCCCCGTTCCACGCCACCATTTTCTAGGGCTGGGAGGATTTGAAGGATAGTCTTATTTTGTTCCATTGAGTTAAACTAAAATGGCTTCTTCGCGTTTGGCACCAGTCGAAATTATTGCGGCCTTAACCCCGCATAATTTCTCGATTCGCGAAATGTAAGCGCAGGCTTTTGCTGGAAGTTCACTTAGTAATTTGGCGCCGACTGTACTTTGCTGCCAGCCATCGATTTCTTCGTAAACCGGCGTTATTTCTTCCCAGAGATGTTCGGCTTGCGGCAAATAGTCGTAGGTCTTGCCGTCGATTTGATAAGCCACGCAGATTTTGATTTTGGGCAGCTTGTCGAGCACATCGAGCTTAGTTAGTGCCACTTCTTTCACTCCCGAAAGTTGGATTGCTTGCTTGACGACAACCGCATCAAACCAACCGCAGCGCCGGTTACGACCGGTTACAGTTCCGACTTCATTACCTTCAGCACGTAAAAAATCACCTATTTCGTCATGCAGTTCGGTTGGAAATGGACCGGCGCCAACCCTTGTGGTATAAGCCTTCAACACCCCTATTGTTTTGTGTAAATCAGCAACACCAAGACAAGATCCAAGCGCCACTTGGCCAATCATTGTGTTACTGGAAGTAACAAAAGGAAAAGTACCGTAAGTCACGTCGAGCAAGGCTCCTTGCGCCCCTTCAAACATCACCGCACCAGCAGCAGAAAGTTTTTTGGCGATCTCAAAAGATGGTTTAGCTAGGCGCAAAATCCTCTCACGAACCGGTACAATTTCGGCCAAAACTTCTTCCGTCTTTTTTAGCTCTACACCCAAACTACGCCTAAGTAGATTGTGGTAAGAGAGAAGGTTTTCTACTCGAGCGGAAAATCTTTTTTCATCAAGCAAATCACAAATTCGGATTGCTCTACGACCAGCGCGATCTTCGTAAGCTGGACCAATGCCACGGCCGGTTGTGCCAATTTTATTTTCACCTTTTTGCGCCTCAAGAAGTTGGTCGAGCTCGCGATGCACCGAGAGAATCAGGCAACAATTATCCGCGATGGCAAGATTGTCGGGGGTGATTTTGATCCCGGCTTTTTCGATTTTTTCGATCTCGGAAAAAAGGGCGATGGGATCAACAACCACGCCACTACCAATCACTGAAAACTTTCCACGAATTACTCCGGATGGCAGTAGGCTTAGTTTATAAACCTGCTCACCAACTTTAATTGTATGGCCTGCATTGTGCCCACCTTGAAAGCGCACGACAGAAGCAAAACGATCAGCCAAAAAATCGACGATTTTTCCCTTACCCTCATCACCCCACTGCAGGCCAAGGATCGCGGTATTAAGCATGTTTCTTACCAGTTTTATTTAGTTGGAATTTTTTGCTGCAGTAAGGGCAAATCACAAAGCCATTTTCGTTAATTTTTAGATACACCAATGGATGCTTGGAATCAGCAACAGAGCCATCGCAAGAGACTTCCTTGGAGTCAACATGCAGAACATTGAATGCGGAATTTTTCTGAGGATTCATTTTCTTGAAAAGTTGCGGGAAGAGCGTGAAAAAGCGCGCACTTTCTACCTTCCCTCCCCATGATTTTCAACAAACAAATCCTAATCCTAACACTACTCCTGCTGCGTCTAAACCTTGCTTTTGCCGCAGATACTGCGTGGCAAAAAAGCGAATTTGGCGAAGCACAAACCATATTAATCGCTCAGTTTCGTGACGGAAAAATCGCTGCCGAAATGCATTTCAAACTCGGTGCTGGTTGGAAAATTTACGGTCAACATTCAGAAGGAATTGGTGTACCACCGAGCTTTGATTTTAGTGGTTCTACTAACTATTCCTCTCACCAAATAATCTGGCCAAAAGCCGAAGATCATGAAGAAAAAATCGGCACAGAAATCTTCAAATATTCCACCTACCAAAAGGAAGTAACGCTTCCAATCGATATCACCCCGCAAGATTCCACAAAACCCACCAACCTTACTCTCAAGCTGGATTTCGGATTGTGTAAAGATGTCTGCATCCCTGTCACTCAAAAATTTTCCCTCCAAGTCCCAACTACAACCACCCCACCCACATTACCACTTACCACTAACCACTTACCACTTACCACTTACATCCTCCTCGCCCTCCTCGGTGGCCTAATCCTAAACATAATGCCCTGCGTTTTGCCGGTCTTGTCGATCAAGCTGCTCTCGATCATCAACCATCCGAGAGCCCGCCTGGCAAGAATCCGCTTTGCTTTTCTAGCAACCATTATCGGCATTATTTTTTGCTTCGTAATCTTCGCACTTCTCGCCTCTTTGCTCAAATTTTCTGGCAATGAATTTGGCTGGGGATTGCAGTTTCAAAATCCATATTTCCTGATTTTTCTAATCATCATAACCAGCTTTTTCACCGCGAATTTACTGGGCAAATTTGAGATTAACTTCAGCCAGATCGCCGCTACTTTTTTACACAAAAAAATCTCTACTAGCGAGAAGAAGGAAAATATTTTCATTCCAAATTTTCTTTCTGGCATCCTGGCAACATTGCTTGCCACACCTTGCTCCGCGCCATTTCTTGGCTCAGCGATTTCTTTCGCCCTCACCAAAGAACTTAGTTTAATCTTCCTAATTTTTTTCTGGATTAGCATCGGCTTTGCGGCGCCTTACATCTTACTCTTCTTTGCCCCAAAGCTGGTTTATATTTTTCCTAAACCCGGAATCTGGATGGAAAAAGTAAAGCATCTAATGGCCATCTTAATGGCTGCTACCGTACTGTGGTTGGTCTACATCCTCTCACACAACTTACTAAACAAAGATCATAAAGACCGGCTGTGGTATGAGTTCGACGAGGCCAAAATTTCATACGAAGTAAAACGTGGCAAATTAGTACTGGTCGATATTACTGCCGATTGGTGCCTTACTTGCAAATTCAACAAAACCAATGTTCTACAAAGCAAAGAGATCGTCGCTTTGCTTACAAGTGGCGAGATTATCGGTCTGCGCGGTGACATCACCAAACCAGATCCCAAAATCATGGAATTCATGCGCAAACATAATCGCTTTGCCATCCCCTTTAACGCCGTCCATGGCCCGAAGGCGAAGGATGGATTGCTAACAAGCGAGCTCCTGAACAAAGAGGAACTTCTCAAACTAATCGAACAAGCAAAATGACCGATCTTACCAAACTAACCATCCGCCAAACCAATGATGGCCTGCGTGCGAAGAAATTTTCGGCGGTAGAACTGGCCAATGCTTACATCAAAAATATCGAGCAAAATCGCCACCTAAACGCCTTCATCACTGAGTCATTTGACCTTACTTTGTCACAAGCAGAAAAATCTGACGAGAAGATCGCGGCAGGCGCACCTGGTGACTTGGAAGGCATCCCGCTCGCTTTCAAAGATCTCTTCTGCACCAAAAATTTACGTACCACCTGCGCTTCAAAAATACTCACTGATTTCGTTCCGACTTACGAATCAACCGTTACGCAAAAGCTTCTCGACGCCGGCGCAACAACACTTGGCAAGACCAACATGGATGAGTTTGCCATGGGCGGAACCAACACCAACAGCGCTTTCGGCCCCGTAATCAATCCCTACAAAAAAAATAATTCTGACGAAGATCTGGTTCCTGGTGGCTCCTCCGGCGGATCCGCGGCGGCGGTTGCCGCCAATCTTTGCGCCGGCGCAACTGGTTCCGACACTGGCGGTTCAATCAGACAACCAGCCTCATTCACAAATATCGTCGGTATCAAACCAACTTACGGACGCTGCTCACGCTATGGGATGGTAGCCTTCGCCAGTTCGCTCGATCAGGCCGGAGTTTTTGCAAGAGATGTGGCCGATGCCGCGCTTCTGTTACGCGTGATTTCTGGATTTGATGTAAAAGATTCGACCTCGGTGAATATCGCCGTGCCGGAGTTTGAGAAGCTTCTCAGTAGCGATTTACACGGGAAAAAAATCGGCATCCCAAAAGAATATTTTGTCGCAGACATGCCTAGCGAGATTGTCCAACTCTGGAATCGCGGCAAAGAAATCTTGCAAAAAAATGGTGCGGAAATCGTCGAGATTTCTCTGCCTCACACTGAATATGCTGCTGCTGTTTATTACGTGCTCGCTGGCGCTGAAGCCTCGTCAAATCTAGCTCGCTTCGATGGCGTGCGTTACGGATTTCGTGCTCCAGAAGAAAATCTTTCGCTCGAACAAATGTATGAAAAAACGCGCGCGCAAGGATTTGGCGCCGAGGTAAAAAGAAGAATTTTAACCGGAACTTACGTGCTCTCCGCCGGTTACTACGATGCTTATTACAAAAAAGCACAAAGGGTGCGCAACCTTATCCGCCAAGACTTCATCGAGGCTTTCAAAAATGTGGATGCGATCCTCGCCCCAACAACTCCCAGCGCCGCATTTTCGATTAAAGAATCACAAACGATCGGCGAGTCAGACCCGGTAAAAATTTATTTAAACGACGTTTTCACAATTCCGGTAAATCTCGCCGGCCTCCCTGGAATCTCTGTTCCCGCTGGTTTTGATAAAGATGGTTTGCCGCTTGGATTACAGGTAATCACTAAACATTTTGACGAGCAGACCGCTCTTGATGTGGCACTGACGTTAGAAAAAAATCATAGCTAACTGTGTTCAGAAATTTACCGACCAAAGCCTTTTCCTTCTTAGAGCTCTCAATAGTAATCGTGATTATTGGGCTTCTGATCTCCGCCATTCTGGCCAGCACAGAACTTGTAGATGAAGTTAAATTAGCACAGGCCCGGTCTCTAACGCAAAACTCCCCGGTCACAAGCATTTCAAATCTCGCATTCTGGCTAGATACCACATCGGAGCGCAGCTTTCTTCCGTCGGAATCTCAAGACGGATTGGCCGTTAGCAGATGGAATGACATTAGGCCAGAAGCCTCTGCAGCGAGTTATTTTAGCAACAGTTCCGGCGCCACCGACTCCCCTACTTACAAAGAAAAATGCATTAACGGGTTGCCGTGCCTTTATTTTAGTAGTAATAGCGACCTTCTCTACAACGGCTCCTTTGGCATCAGAACAAAATATATCACATTATTTATGGTGTTTACCGGTTCCGACCTAACGGGTCGGACCATCTTATACAGCGATCTAAACGCCGATTGGACACAAACCAGCAGCGGATTATTCGTGCTTTTTTCCGGAGCAAGCCATCAGCATCACTATTACATTGCGCTAGATAATGGAGTTTACGGACAATTAAATGCAGCCGCAACTCTAACACCGAAGCAACCTTATATTTACAGCATAGTCGACGACTACAGCAGCTCCATTTACCAATATGTAAACGGCAATGTAGCCAACTCGTCTGGCAGCAGCGGTGTCTTTACCAAAGTTCTAGGATCGTTTTTGATCGGTGATCATTGGAACAGCTGTGGTTACCAAGGCAATATCGGGGAAATCATCGTTTTTACTAAGACGCTAACGACAACAGAAAGAAAATCAGTCGAACAATATCTGAGCAAAAAATGGGATATTAAGGTCAGCTCTTAACGTAAAATTTTGATCTCCCACTCAAGATCAATTCCTGATTTTTCCTTTACTGATTTTTTTACTTCAGTGCCCAGATCAATCAAATCCTGGGCTCGTGCCTTGCCACGATTGATCATGAAGTTGCAATGTTTTTCAGATATTTGTGCGTCACCAATAATTTTTCCGCGACATCCTGCCTCATCAATTAATTGCCAGGCACGTTTTTCTGGCGGATTTTTGAAAGTGCTGCCGCCGGTTTTTGCGCGAATTGGTTGTGCGGTTTCGCGTTGTTGATTTAGTTCGGAGATTTTTTTTGTAACCGCCTCGATGCTTGATTTCTCTGCTCTAAACACCGCTTCAACAAAAAAGAAATCCTTAGCAATCTTGCTGCCGCGATAAAAAAATCCGAAGTCAGGATTTTTTAGTTCGTAAAGTTTTCCGTCGTGATCAAGTGCAGTCGCACTCACCAAGATTTGCGAGACATCTGATCCGTAGCAACCAGCATTCATCGCCATCGCTCCACCGACAGATCCAGGAATTCCGGTAAAAAATTCGAGACCAGAAAGTGCAGAATTTTTGCAAGAAAGCGCAACATTACCACAAAGCGCCGCCGCGCCAGCTCTGACTAGATTGCCCTCGCAGGAAATTTTTGCAAACTCGCCGGGAAGGCGAATCACGACACCTTTTACGCCTTCATCAGAAATAATTACGTTTGATCCAGCGCCAAGAATTTGCACAGGAATTTCTTTCGGACAATTTTTTAGAAAATCTTGCAAATCCGCTAAATCAGCGGGACGAAACATAATTTCTGCTGGGCCTCCAACATCAAACCAACTTTTTAATTCTGCGTTTTTGCGATATTGGCCACGGATTAGTGGTAAGTGGTAAGTGGTAAGTGGTAAGGTCATTGATGGATGAGATTAAAGATTACTGGGACCCGCCCTTCCGCCTCGGCCTTCTTTTGATATTTCGTCTTCACCCAATCATCCGGAAAAACTTGCCAATCTTTTTTTGAATTCGCCGTCCAAGAAAATTTTTTGCTGTGTAAAATTTCGGAAAGAATCCATGTTTTGTAAGAGTCGTGATCCGTTGCAATCACTAGCTTCGCGCCAGGTTGCATTTTTGGCGACAGCACTTCATCCAAAAATTTTGCGGTTACTAAACGACGTTTGTAATGCTTCGCTTTTGGCCAGGGATCGGGGAATAAAATGTAGGTCTCAGCGAAAAAATTTTGTGGAAAATCTTGGAGAATTAAGCGCGAATCTTGCGTGGTAATCTTAACATTGGGAAGTGGCTCCACTTCTAGCTTGGACAACAAATTCACCACCCCGTTTAGATGCGGCTCACAACCGAAAAAAATTTTATCCGGATTGGATTTTGCTTTGGCAAAAAAGAAGTCGCCAAAGCCGAAGCCTATTTCGAGAATAGTCGTAAGTCGTAAGTATCCGCTAGTTTCGTGGTTTGTTAGTTGAGCGGATTGCAAATTGCTCGCTTCGCTGTGCCATTTGTCGTGAGTCGTAAGTTGGTCGAATTGGTGTTTTGGCAGGAGGTACGTAAGGAGGTGTTTCTTATGGTCGGACAGCTTGCGGCTTTTTATGCGACCGAAACTACGAATTAATTTTACAGACTCTTGTTGCATGTCTTCCGCCTTCAAACTTACCTTGTAAAAACGCCTTTGCGATCATCAGGGCTTGCTTGCTCGCAACTACTCTCGCACCGAGACACAACACATTCGCATCATTGTGGGCACGCGCCAATTTTGCCGATTTTGAGTTATAACAAAGTGCCGCACGAATATGTGGGAAGCGGTTGGCAGCAATTGAAATACCGATACCACTACCGCAAATCAGAATCCCGAATTCATCTTTAAGCTTTGTACAAAGCGCCTTCGCATAATCAGGGTAATCGACCGATTTTTCAGCAGAATCGCAACCAAGATCGACCGGCTCAAACCCTGACTTAGTAAGTTCTTTAATGAGGAAAGTTTTTAGAGAAAATCCAGCGTGATCAGAAGAAATTAAAATCTTTTTTACCTGATATGACATTCAAAGCGATGTATCATGCTGAGCCTGTCGAAGCATGACTGGTCACCATTCGACAGGCTCAGGGTGACCAGAAAAATTAACGTTTGCGATATGTCTGACCTTTGCGTGCTTTCTTGAAGCCATATTTCTTACGCTCAACCACGCGAGGATCGCGAGTTAAGAATCCACCAACACGTAAAACCTTGTGATTATTTGGATCAAAAGCGACAAGGGCTTTGCTGATTCCATGTGCCAATGCGCCCGCTTGTCCGCTGAGTCCGCCACCAACAATCGTTGCCACTACATCAAACTTATCCGCACTTTTAGCGGCAATGAAGGGGGCTTTAACGATGTTAATCAAAATCTCTCTGCCGAAATAAACTCGCGCTTCGCGGTCATTAACGGTGATTTTGCCGTGACCTTTTTTAATCCAAACACGTGCTGCCGCATTTTTTCTTTTACCGCTAGCATAAGAGCGGCCTAGAGAATCGATCTTCTGCTCGCGCTTCGGAGCACCTTCTGATTCTACAACATCTTTAACGACGATCTTTTCTTTAATGAGAGTGGACATGATTAGTTAGCTTTTAC
>VGDN01000034.1 GCA_016869695.1 Alphaproteobacteria bacterium | reverse complement strand
TCTAAACTCCTGTCGAACCCAGGGTTCTCATCCCAATCTTATTCTTTCACCAAAACAAAAAAGCCGACCTAAAGGCCGGCTGTTTTGTTTTGGCGGAAGAGAAGGGATTCGAACCCTTGATGGAGGTTTTGCCCCCATACGCACTTTCCAGGCGCGCGCCTTCGACCACTCGGCCACTCTTCCAAAAAATATAGCACCTCTCAACCGGAGGCCACTCTTCCAAAAAATATAGCACCTCTCAACCGGAGGCCACTCTTACAAGAAATCAGAAATCAAAAAACAGAAATGCTTACCAACATCCTAATCACCGGTGCCGGTAGTGGCATTGGTTGTGCCCTTGCGATTGCTTACGCCAGAAGCGGCGTGAATTTATTTTTATGTGGACGTGATTTGCAGAAATTGCAGGCGACAAAATCGCTTTGCGAAGAGCTGGGCGCAACAGTTTTTTTAGAAGTTTTGGATGTGGCTGATGAGCAAGCGACAAAAAATTGGATCGAAAAGATTGAGGATATCGACCTGGTTATCGCCAATGCTGGAGTCTCTGCTGGTACGGCGGGAGGTACTGAATCTTTTGCGCAGGTGAAGAAAATTTTTACGACAAATCTCGACGGAGTGTTGCATGTAATCCATCCAGCCATCGAAAAGATGAAGCAAAAAGAATCAGGCCAGATCGCACTGATTTCCTCGCTTGCCGGCTTTCGTGGCTTACCAAGTTCGCCTGCTTATTCCGCCAGCAAAGCGGCGGTTCGTGTCTACGGCGAAGCGCTTCGCGGCAATCTCTCGCGATTTGGAATTAAGGTAAATGTTGTCTGTCCCGGTTACGTCAAAACCCCGATGACCGACGTGAATGATTTCTACATGCCGTTCCTGATGTCGGCCGAAAAATGTGCGCAGATAATCAAGTGTGGACTAGCGAGAAATAAGGCGAGAATCGCCTTTCCTTTCTTGCTCTATTTTGTTTTGTGGTTCGTAACTCTACTTTCTCCAACCATCACCGACCCAATATTTTCAAGGCTTCCAGGTAAGAAATCTTTCTAAATGCTTTGCAACCATTTCACAAAATCAGTAATTTTTTGTGGAGGATTTTTCTGTTTTTTGCTGAGTAAAAAATAAGCGTAGCCGCTTACAAAACTCTTGCTTTCTACTGGAGTTAGCTCTCTGTTTCTTAACTCTTTCATGATTAAGAATTTCGGTACCAACCCAACGCCTAAGCCGTTCTTCACCGCCTCAATCAACATAAAAAAATGTTCGAAACTGTTGCTGCATTTGTAGTGGATATTTTTCAGTCCCAAAAATTTGAAATACTGATCCCACATTTTTGGGCGGCAGCTATGTTCAAGTAGGTCGTAGTGCAACAAATCCTTCGCAGTTTTGATTTTGTGAGTCTTTTTAAATTTTGGTGAACAAACGCATATCAGCTCTTCATCAAAAAGTTTTTGGCTCACCAAATTTTTCCAAGCGGTTTTGTTTTTTTGCGAAGAAACGCGAATCGCCAAGTCGCAGCCTAGCTTGTTAAAATCACTTTCTCGGTCGCCGATTTTTACGACCACTTCGTAGCCAGAAAATTTTTTCCTAAAATCTTTTAATAGCGGAATCAGCCAACAACTACTGACGGAAGGAAGGACATTAATGCTGATGCTAAGTAGTTTTTGGGTGATGTGGTTACAACCAGCAATGGTGAGGCTTGCTGCCTCAATATTTTTTAGCGCACCCTCAATTTTCTTGGCGTAATTCTTTGCCGGCTTTGTCAAAGCCAACCCGCGATGTTGGCGTTCAAACAGCTTTAACTTCAGATGATTTTCCAAAAGAGAGATCTGCTTGCTAACTGCACCCTGTGTGAGGTTGAGCTCATCGGCGGTTTTGGTAAAACTCAGATTCTTCGCGCAATGCACAAAGCATCTTAAACTTTTAAGGGGAGGAAGTCGTTTCATTTTCCCATGAATTTTTTTCACATCAGATGAAAAAATTATTAGTTTGTGAAGCAATGCAACGAGTGTTTAATGTACAGCAAAATTAACTAACGGGAGGTAGTATGACTCAGCCATTTCATCTCGCGATGCCGGTAAACGACTTGGCAAAAACACGCGAATTTTACGGAAAATTCTTAGGATTTGCAGAGGGCAGATCAACGGAGAGTTGGATTGATTGGGATTTTTTTGGGCATCAGTTCGTCACTCATCTTCGTCCTGACAACAAAGAGTCAGAAAAAATCGTGAATCCAGTTGATGGTCACGGGGTGCCCGTACCGCATTTCGGCGTAGTGCTTGAATGGCAGCAATGGCATGATTTTGCAGAGAAGTTACGTGCCGCAAAAGTTGAGTTTGTGATCGAACCCTACATCCGTTTTCGCGGAAAAATTGGTGAACAGGCGACGATGTTTTTTTTAGATCCAAGTGGTAATGCCCTAGAGTTTAAAGCCTTTAAAGACCAATCCCAACTTTTTGCTAAATATGAATAAGGCTCTGGAGCGCATCAAAAATTACGTCAAAAAAACTCCACTACTGACGAGCAAAAAACTAAATGAAGAGCTTGGTGCGGAGATTTTTTTTAAGATGGAGAATCAGCAAGTAACCAATTCCTTCAAGGCGCGCGGGGCTTTTAATGCGGTGCTTAGTTACAAAGAGCGTCACGGAAAATTTCCGGAAAAAATTGTAGTGCAGAGTTCGGGAAACCACGCGCAAGCGGCGGCATATGTTGGTAAAACTTTTGGGATTCCAGTTTTGGTTTACATGATCACCAAGGCCTCACCCCTGAAAATCAAGGCTGTGCGTGATTTGGGAGCGGAAGTTGTGCTGCTCGAAAAAAGATCCGACGTGAATCGCGCCGCTCATGAAAAACAAAAAGAGGGTTATGTTTTAATCCATCCATCTGCCGATGCTGACATCATAGCCGGCCAGGCCACATCTGCTCTCGAGGCGCTTTCAGAAATTGGAGAAGTTGATTTAATTTTCGCTCCTTGCGGCGGCGGTGGATTAATTGCAGGAAGTTTTTTGGCAGCGCAATCCCTCTCGCCAAAGGCAAAAGTTCTTGCCTGCGAGCCCGCTAACGCCAACGATGTAGCGCGCTCTTTTCGTGCAGGAGAAATTTTGTCATTTGATGACACGCCAGACACGATTGCTGACGGGGCTAGGACTCTAGCCACTTCCGAGATTTGCTTTCACTACATCAAACAGCTTGCCGGTGTTTTAGAAATTTCCGAGGAAGAAATTCTGCATTGGCAGCAAAGGCTTACGACCGAATTGAACCCAACTCCGTCATCAGAGTTACCCCACTCTCGCTACCTAAGCCAGGATTATGAAGGTTCGACCCTGCGCTTCCGCTCCTCGCCGTATGACGGATACGCTGTCGGTGCGGTTCTCGGTTCGAGCCTTCATAATCCTGGCTTAGCGCAAGATTGGGGCAACTCTGATAACGGAGTTGGGTTAAAGCAAAAAATTGAACCAACTTCTGCCTTAGCCATTGCTGGCGTAAAACAATATTTGCAAAAAAATCCACCGGCAAAGAAACCAAGAATCCTCGTAATTATTTCTGGCGGAAATGTTGATTAGAACACTTCTACTGCTACTTCTAAGTGGTTGTAAGATTCTCGAAAAAGGCTCCGTGCCAAGTCCAAAATCTTACGGAGCGAAATGTTCTTACCGCATTTATCAACCAGACGAGGATAGTGGTTGCAACTACAAACTCAGCCCTGTCAATCCAACTCAAAATCAGCAAAAACAATGAGTAAAAAATCAGAGCCAATTGTAATTCCAGTCCAAAATAATGATTCCAAGGAAAGTGATGTGGGTACAAGAAAAGTCAGTGGTGGGTTGAGCATTATGGAAGAGGAGGGCAAATTTTTTTGGTGGCAACAAAGATAATGATCCAACAAAAAAGCCAAAACCAAAACCAGGCGGTCATTCTGCCAGCGGCACCCGAAAACCCAGCGCCACCAAATAAGTCTCCGACGAGTCTTTTCTAGACGATTTCGGCTTAAAATATTTCACGGTCGAAAAGTTTTTGCGCAGCTTTTGCAGGATTTCATTTGAGCTGCCGCCCTGAAAAATTTTACCCACAAAGACACCACCTTCATTCAAAATTTTTTCCGCCAGATTTAACGATTCCTCAAGCAGGCCAACGATTCGTAAATGGTCGGTTTGATGGTCACCAGTAGCGTTGGCAGCCATGTCGGAGAGCAGCACATCGCATTTTTTTCCAAGTATTGCGGCAACGTCGCTCTCAAAAAAATCTTGCTGTAAAAATTTTACTCCCTGGATTGGGTCGATTGTAAGTAAGTCGAGCGCAAAAACATTTCCCTCGCCAACTTTTTGCACAGCATATTGTGACCAGCCACCGGGCGCGGCGCCAAGATCAACAGTGATTTTTCCCTTCTTAAAAATTTTAAACTTTTGGTCGATCTCGATGATTTTAAAAGCAGCGCGCGACCGCCATCCTTCTAGCTTTGCGCGTTCAACAAAGGGATCATTAATCTGTCTAAGCAGCCATTTTTGTGAAGATTTTGTGAGGCGCTTAGCTTTTTTTAAGGTCTGAAATTTTTGAGGCATGAAGAGTTTAGGATTTTAATTTATTGGGTAGGTTAATCCAAAATTTTCTCATGAAAACAATAGGTATCATTGGTGGTGGGCAGCTTGGACGCATGGCTTGCTTGGCGGCGCATCAGCTTGGATTTCGTAGCGTAATCTTTACCGACCAAAAAAATTCGCCGGCGAGTTTTGTAACTGACGCAGTGATTGTCGCTGATTACTCTGACCAAAAAGCACTGAAAGAATTTTGTAAGATAGTCGATGTAGTGAGTTTTGAGTTTGAAAATATTCCTTTTGAGACCGCGTCATTTGTGGCTTCTTGCGTTGATTTTCATCCGAGGGCAGAGATCTTGAAAATTACCCAGAACAGAATTTTAGAAAAAAATTTCCTCAATGAGATTGGTGTTACGACCACTGAATATGTGACTTCGAACTTCGAGGAGAATCTAAAAGAATTCGGCAAAGCGATTTTGAAGACGGCGACGATGGGTTATGATGGTAAGGGGCAGCGCATATTACAGGTGTCTGACACTTTAGTGTCAGACACCTTTTCGACAGAAATGATTTTGGAGAAATTTTGTCCTTTTGATTCGGAGATTTCTGTGATGGTGGCGCGCTCTAAAGCCGGTGAGATCAAGGCTTATGAGCCACTGACCAACATCCATAAAAATGGGATTTTGGATGAAAGTCACTACCCAGCAAAAATCTCGGAGGGCTTGAAAATAAAGGCGCAAGAGTTGGCAAAAAAGATCGCGGAGAAGTTGGATTTGGTTGGGATTTTGGCGGTGGAGATGTTTGTAATCGGCGAAGAAATCCTTGTAAACGAGCTAGCTCCTAGGCCGCACAATTCCGGACATTTTTCGATGGATGCTTGCGTGACGTCACAATTCGAACAGCTGATACGAGCGATCACCGGCTTGCCGCTTGGTTCCACAGAGTTTCATTCCAAGGGCTACATGAAAAATCTGATTGGCGATGACGTAAAAAATATCGAAAAATTTTTCCAAAATCCGCGTGCCAAAATCCATCTTTACGGCAAGGCTGAAGCTAAGCCGGGACGCAAGATGGGACATGTAAATATTTTTGAATAAAATGAAAAACATCTCTCTTCTCCCACAAAAATCGGGCTTTCTCGGTGTTGAGGAAAAATATTTAAAATCGCCGGATGAGGCGAAAGTTGTTGTTGTTCCTTTTGGATTAGAAAAGTCGGTGAGCTATGGCGGTGGCACAAAGAGTGGACCAAAGGCGATCATTAAAGCGTCACAACAAGTCGAACTTTTTGACGAAGAATTTTGGTGTGAGGCTTTTCGGAAATATGGCGTGGTAACGATGAAGGAGCCAAAGATCGATTACGCCTCGGTCACAAAGTCGCTCAACCAGCTCGAAAAGATCACCGAAGAAATCCTTAAGGCTGGTAAGTTTCCGCTGATCTTGGGTGGTGAGCATTCAATTACCGCCGGCTCAATCCGCCCTTTTGTGAAGCGTTATCCAAATCTCGCGATTCTGCATTTTGACGCGCATGCCGATCTGCGTGATGGTTATGAGGGCGAGCATTATTCGCATGCGGCGGCGCTTCGTCGCGTGATGGATCATCCAATCTCAACTCTGATTTCTTGTGGTATTCGAAACATCTCCGCTGGCGAGATTCCCTACCTTACAGCCAATCGCCACCGTATCCACATGCATTTCGGCAAGGATCGCCGTAAGTGGAATGCCAAGGAAATCGTCGCACCGCTCAAGGGTCGGCCGGTTTTTGTAACCTTCGATTTGGATGGATTTGACTCGAGCCTGATGCAAGCAACAGGCACTCCCGAGCCAGGTGGGATGATGTGGGAAGACGCTCTGGATATCATCCGCGAAGCAGCAAAAATCTCCAACTTTGTTGGCGCTGACGTCGTCGAACTCGCTCCAGTCAAGGCTCTCCACTCTTGCGACTTCTTGGCGGCAAAGCTTTGTTACAAGATTTTGAGTTACGCTTTCTTAGAAAGTGTTGAAATTAAGCAGTAGATATTAACGATAATTAACATTAGTTTACATCTCCTGTTAAATGTTAACACCTTTTTAGTCATGATGTTAGGAACATTACAGCCGCAAATTGGAGGCTACAAAGCTTTCGTCCCAAATAAATTTCCGCCGAAAAATCTAAGTTTTTCTGACCAGCTTCTCAAAAAAAATAACGAGGCGACACGTCTGATTGGTAAGCTGGATGGTATTTCGCAGCTTTTGCCGGACGTTGATCTTTTCCTTTTGATGTATGTCCGAAAGGATGCGGCTTCTTCCAGCCAGATCGAAGGCACTAGAGCCACAATGCTTGATGCGATTGAGCTCGACGCCAAAATCTCTGGAGATTTGCCTGACGATGTTAACGACATCATTCATCACATCGCTGCGCTAAATTACGGGTTAAACAGATTAAAAAATTTTCCATTATCACTACGGGTGATCAAAGAGATTCATGACAAGCTAATGAATACCGGTCGCAAGACTCATTTCGCTGACCCCGGAAACTTCCGTAACTCACAAAACTGGATCGGTGGCACCTCGCCAAAAAACGCATCTTTTGCTCCGCCGCCAGCTCATGAATTAAACCGCGCCATGGGCGATCTGGAAAATTTTTTTTACAGCAAGGACACAATTTCTCCGCTCATTAAAGCCGGACTGATTCATGCCCAGTTTGAAACCATCCACCCTTTCTTGGATGGCAATGGACGTACTGGGCGAATGTTAATCACACTTTTTTTGTGGCAGGAACAATTGCTCGAAAAGCCGCTATTATTTTTGTCCTCATTCTTCAGAAAGCATCGTCAGCTCTATTACGACAGGCTACATGATTATCACCTCGGCAAGATCGAAAACTGGCTGGATTTTTTCCTCACCGGAATTTGCGAGATTGCTGAGGAGTCAGCTACTACCGTTAAAGAAATCACTAAACTGCGCGAGCAGGATTTGAAAAAAATTCAGGCTCTGGGCAAAACTGAAAGCAAAAGCGCGGCAAAAATTTTACCAGAACTTTTTAAGACTCCGATTATTAATGTGGCGCGAATCCAGGAGATCACTGGTTACACGCGTGCTGGTGCGGGGAAGGTGTTGGATCGCTTCATAAAAATGGGAATTCTTGAGCAAAAAGATGAGAGCAAGACATATGGCCGCTCCTTCATCTACCGACCTTACGTAAATATTTTTAGCAAATGACCAATTTGAGTTACGTTTTTTAACCAATACAAAATGTGGTTTGCGTTAGTTAATCCATTACAATTCCCTAAGAACCTAAGCATGTTCTCAGGATGTAAGTTTGTTTCTGAGTATATGCCGAAGACCCTTCAAACTTGAACCTTTTAGCAAATGACCAACTCACGTTACACTATCGACCACATCGCGATCAAGCGTGGCGAGCGGCTGCGCATCAATATTGACATGGGCAGCATTTACGATTTTACCGACGTAAAAATGCCGGTCGAAGTCATACGCGGCAAGAAGGATGGGCCGACGCTTTTTGTGTCTTCGACGATTCATGGCGATGAGATTAACGGTATTGAGATCACGCGTCGCCTGCTTGCGCACCCATCACTAAAAAACATCAGCGGCATGCTGATCGTCATTCCGGTCGTTAATATTTTTGGCTTTAACGACCGTTCGCGCTACTTGCCGGATCGGCGCGATCTCAATCGCTGCTTTCCTGGCCTGAAGAGTGGCTCGCTTACCTCGCAGCTCGCTTATAAGTTTATGCAGGAGATCGTGTTGAAATCAGACATTGGCATTGATCTGCACACCGGGGCCTTTCATCGATGCAACTTCCAGCAGATTCGCGCCAATATCTCAGATCCAAAGACTTTCGAACTCGCGCGCGCTTTTAACGCACCGGTGATCGTCGACTCCAACCTTCGCGATGGCTCGCTGCGAGCGGCTGTGATGCAGGCCAATATCCCGATGATTTTGTTTGAAGCCGGCGAAGCGCTGCGTTTTGACGATCACAATATTCAGGATGGGGTTGAGGGTGTGTTAAACGTGATGGGCGAGATCGGAATGATCGAATCGCGTAAAAAATCCGTGCGTAAAAAAATCTTCATTGCCCATTCTAGCTTCTGGATGCGCGCCCCTTGTAGCGGCATCAATATCCCATCTATCAAGCTTGGTAATGTGGTGAAAAAAGGAGATGTGTTAAGTGAGATCTCCAATCCTTTTGGTGACCACAAAATCCTAGTGAAAGCTCATGAGAGTGGGATTGTAATCGGTATGTCGCTACTGCCGCTAACCAACAAAGGTGACGCGCTTTTCCACATTGCCTCCGAGAAGCAGAGGAAGGTTCCCGATGCTGTGGCTGTGACTAATCACGATTATTACGAGAATGCTGATCCGGTGAACGCCATTGGTTAATAGATAAAGGGTAAGCGGTAAGAGGTTATGATTACTACTCCCATCGTCATCGTGAGCAAAGCAAAGCTTAGCGGTGTGACAACTATAACGAAGGATTTGGGTTGAAACCTGAACAATTAAGTAGGTGTCAAGAATGGATCGCTACGCCATACTTTGTCTGGCTCACGATGACAAGGAAAGAGTGATAAGTGCTACAGTGCCAAACTCCACGTGTCATTGCGAGCCGTAGGCAAAGCAATCTACCTTCAATCGCATTCATGAGTGAAGGAAAAGGAAAACTTGCTTGCAAAATATTTTTTGATTCCAACCATGCGCCCCCTTTTTGGCGGCGGTGCTTCTTAATGATGTTTCGTGAAGCCTTGTTTTGCCTAGTTTCGTAAGAAAATTTAAAAGAAAATTTTGGCTTTAAGCGGAAGTTTTTTTTCAAATTTTTTGACGCGGTCGTATGATGGGGTCAAAAATTTTATCGTTCATAATCTGGCAAGAATGCAGGACTTACGCAGTGACTGGATTTTTCAAGGGATTTTTGACGTTTTAAAAAAATAGCACCGCAGCGTATACAAACATACGTGAGGAGCGCATTTTTTTAAAACGTCAAAAAGCACCGAAAAAGATTGTTACTGCGTAAGTCCTGAAGAACAAACAAAGGGGTGACTTATGTCCAAACAAACCTTCCAACGCACCAAGCCACACGTTAACATCGGAACCATCGGTCACGTAGACCACGGTAAAACAACTCTTACCGCTGCGATCACGACTTACCTTTCTAAAAAAGGTCTAGC